>JAUIHJ010000002.1 GCA_030432015.1 bacterium | reverse complement strand
ATCAAATGGATCTTGCCCGTCGCGATTGCACCCGGCGCCCAATTGGAAGAGCTCAGGGACCTTCACCGCATCGAGTGTCTTGAGTTGCCACAAGACGTCGCCAAGATTGACGAGGCGGTCCGCAAGGATCTGCGGCGCCGAGAAAACACACGCTGAAAAAGGAACCGACATGGCGGCAACTCGCGAGCGCTATCCAGGAGCTCGTCCGTTTACCCAAGACTCGATCGATCGCGCCCTTTTCTTTGGCCGCGATGGCGATGCCGAGAAGGTCTTACATTCCATTCTGTCGGAAGACCTGGTGGTCCTGTTCTCGCGTTCCGGAATGGGGAAAACGTCGCTGCTTCAGGCAGGTCTGTTTGGCCGATTGCGGCAGCGGGATGTGCTGCCAATTTCAGTTCGGGTCCACACGGGGCCAGTCCAGACGGGGCCGGGAAACATACGAGGCGATCAGGAAAGCTTGCTCAGTTCTGTCGTCCGGCAGATCGAATCGGCCGGTCGCGAATTCGAACAAGGCGACGCCCGAGAATACCATCACGGCGACCGGTCCAACCTGACCAAGTTTTTTCGTAGCACGGCATTCTGGCAGGATGATCGCCCGATCACACCGCTGCTGGTGATCGACCAGTTTGAAGAGCTCTTCACCCTGCACGACGTGTCGTCGCGAACCCCTTTCGTGGCCGAACTGGCCAACCTGTTGCGACAATTGAAGATCTCACAAGCTCGACAGAGTGGCGGGCGGACCAAGCAACGTCGGCTGGATGTCAAAATTCTGATCGTCATTCGGGAAGACTATCTCGGTGAGCTGGAAGAAATTGCCAACAACATCCCAGCCATCTTTCGTAATCGCGTACGACTGACCGGGTTGTCGTATGACGACGGCGAAGATGCGATTCGCGAACCGGCATTGTTCGTGCACAAAGATGTCGGCAGCGACACGTTCGAATACACCGATGACGCGGTCCGGCAAATTCTCGACTTCCTGTCGAGCAAAAAAAGACGCGGCGAGTTCGTCAAATTGAACGAAATCGCTCCCTACCAGCTCCAGGTCCTTTGCCGGAGTATCGACGACAAGCGGCGTGCGCGGCGCAGCTGGTTTCGCCGGGCGCCGAGCACCATCGACGCGTCTTTTCTCGGTGGCGACGCCGGCATGTCAAAGATGCTTGGTGAGTATTATCAGCGAACGCTGGAGCGGCTCTTTCGCTCAGGCAAGGCCAAGCAGGTGCAGCGGCTGATCACGCGCGGGCTGATCGATGCCAACGGTTTTCGGATTCTCCGGAAGGAGTCCGAGCTTATCCGTCGTTACGGCGTGACGCCGGCTGACATCGTAACCCTGGAACGGGAGGCGATCTTGCGGGCCGAGTCACGCGATGGTGAACGGTATGTCGAATTGAGTCATGATCGTCTGCTTGAATCAATCCAGAACACGTACCGCTGGCAGCGTGCACGGAATCGTCGTCGACTTGGTATGACAGCGGTCGCCGGGCTGGTGCTGGCTGGCGCCGCCTTGGCGATCTGGTCGCCGTCGTATTTCGAACAGTTCAAACCGAAGTTGACGCTGGCGTCGATGCCCGAGGACGCACGGCAACAGTTTGGCGGTCTGGTCGAGTATGAACTTGCGTTGCAGGCGAGTGACCCGGAAGACCAGATCAAACTCCTCCAAGACGCCATCAGCCCGCCACACCCTCACTTTGCGGGCTCATTCCACAATCTTGCCCAGCGCTACCTGCTGCGAGGACAACCGGGAGAGGCAGGGGCCCTGCTGAATCAAGTCAACAAGGAGGATCCGGCGGCACTCGGCGTTTATACCGCCCTGGGCCACCTGTTCAAGGACAAGGATAACATCCCGCTGGCGATTGCCTGTTGGCGCAAGGCCTGTGACGATTTCCCGAATCAGATCGATCCCAACATCCGCTTGTTGGAGTTGCTAAGGGAGGCTGCGGACACGCAGGGTATTGAGCAACACATCGAACAGCTCGTCAAAACGGCAACCCAACCACGAGTATTCCAAGCCGTCGCGGACGAGTTGCTTGACCAATCAACGTCCGATCAGGGACTGGCTCAACTTGCGACCACCTGCTACTCGCAGGCCCTGAAATTGAAGCCGGCCAACGAAGACGAGGTGTTGAACAAGCTGGAAGTTGGCAGCATTGTGGCCGCGCTCACGAAGATCTACGTTGCGGAAAGTAACTTGGACGCGCTTGACGTTCTGATTGGAATTGCAGACGAACAGGCCGCGCCTTCCAGCGTTTTTGCACAGCTCGCGGAAACGGTATGGCAGTCCGAGATGCCATTGGAAAGGAAAACCGACGTGTCGCTCCACGCCTTTCGGCTGGCAGCGATTCCTCCCCACAAGGAATCTCTCAACCAACTTGTCGCACTCAATGAGAAGTACCTGGCAGCCGGCGAGGTCGGCGGCGTCCCGTCGCTCGTCGGAGCGCAGTGCTTGCTGGGGAATTTCGAGCGAGCGATCCAACTCGCGACAGAATACGAAGAAACGTTACAGGGCGATCAGCGCGTGCAAGCGTACCGTTGGCGCGGTTGGGCGGAATACATGCGGGACCGCGAGCCAAATCCTGCCCGACTCTCAATCACCAAGACGTTGACGGGCGGCGGAGGCGGGGCGAATGAAGTCGGCGAAGCCGACCTGTATAACACCTTGGGACTCGTATTGTGTGCGCCCCATCGGTCGGAACCCACCCGCGACCTGTTGACAGATGCCGAAGCAGCCCTGACGACCGCCTTGGCAAAAGACCGCAGCCTCTACAAAGCGTATAACAACCTGGCCCTGGTTCATCTGCGCCTGGCGCGGCTATCCCCGGAACAAGCGGAGATTCATCGTCGCCATGCCAAACAAAACCTGGAGGTCGCCGAGAAGTTGCGGCCAGGAAATTCGTGGTTGTACGTAAACAAGGCTTGCTATTTCGTCGCCCAGCAGCGATGGCCGGAAGCGCTTGAAGCGTTACGCAAGGCCAAGGAGCTTGGGTTTGCTGATCAGGAGTGGCTCGAATTGGAACGGCTGCTCCAGGAAGGCGGCCAGAACATCGAAGCGACCGGGGGACTCGCCGCGATCGCCGATCTGATTGCCAACTGGGACGAGCCAGCCGACGCTGTCGAATAGCGAAGCCGACTCCTGCCGCTCCGTGTGCCTGAAGGCAGGCGTCCGAATGTGGACTCCGCTGCGTCGGCGTTTACTCCGTGTCGGTCCAATCACCTAGCGTGTTCACTACCGCAGTTCGCCGCCATCGGTCGCGGCCGCAGCGGCAGCGGCACGTTCGGGCCCCTGCCGGGGCGCGGGAGTGGGCGACGCACCTGCAGCCGCGAACTCAAATGAGGTGATGATCCCCCGGTCGGCTTCAGCGAATCGTTCGATCAGCTTGGCGTCCATGGTGAAGACAAACGAAACCTGCCGGCCCGCATCATTGGAGATGTGATAGTACCGCCATTGAATTGGCAGCCCGGATGCCTGCCCGGCCACCACCACGCGAAGCACCCGCAGGCCGTTACCGGCGGTCCCCTGAGTGGCCTGCGCGAACTCCCCAAAGTCCTTTGCCAGGGCGCGCTGAATGTCCGCCTGAAACGCCTCCAGGGAGACACGCTTGCCTGCCGGCAGGTGGGGAAGTTTGGACGCATTGCATTGAGCCAACAACTCTCCTTGGTCGATCATGCGCAGCACAGCGACATCATGCCGGTCCACCATGACCTGCCACATGCGGCCATGCAGGAATTTAAACCCGCCTGGCTGTGAGGCGAATTCAAGCATCAGGGAGCCGGGTTCGGCGGCCAGATCCAGGCCCGCCAAGGCGTCGTCCCGTAACTGGGTCGCGACTTCCTCCGGATCGATGGTGAGCCGAATACGTGCGGTCACGTCGAAACCGGGCGAGGCGTGCCCGATTGAACGATTCTCCTTGATGGTCATTTGGAGCCATACGACACGTTGCTGCTGCCGATGGAAATGGTACTTGGCCCGCACTTCGACGTCGCTGGAAATGCCTCCAATCGCCCCCCGCAGCGTGCCGGACAGGTCAATCACCGCAGTTTCGTTTTCGACCGCCCTGAGAGTGCTCGACAACCCGTTGCGTTGGATTGCATCGAGCCCGAACAGCTGCGCAAGGAGAGAATCATCATGCGTCCATTTTTCGCCGATGGCGACTTCGCCGCGCGGGAGCAAGCGATCGAGCAGGGCCGGATTGCCTTGGATTTCGATCAGCTCCAGTTGATCGCGTGTCAGGGGGCCGAGCGGCGAGTACACCCGGCTTCCTTGCGAACCGCAATCCACCACGATGGTGCGCCGCAGCGGTGAGAGCTCCGAAGTGTGGTTGGCTTCTCCGACTTGGATCCGCGCTGTGGCCTCGCGGTAATAGCGTGCATCGCGACGCACGTCAGCGCCAACTTTCAGCACGCGCTGGTCGTAGACCATCTGACCCCGCGCCGTGAAGGGTAGTCGGGTCACCTGCCGACCGTCCGCATTGAGCTTGAGATCGCCCTTCACATCCTGAACCACGCGAATTCGGGCCGCTTGATTTGCCGCAATCTGCGGAACCAACGTGACTCGCTCGACTGCCCTGGCCGAGCGGGCGACGCCCGCGAAAACGCCGATCGCGAGCAGAACTCCGCCAATCTTCCGGAAAGTCCTGCGGTCGCACGCAACAATTCGGCAAATCGAGGAAACTAAGAAACGGGGTCGCACGTCGAATACCATGTCGCCAGTCTTGATTCCTCCGCAGCCGCGATTTTTTTGCCTTGGCGAGCGGAAATAAGGTTCTCGAGAAAAGTTGCCAGCAAAAAGGGCCGTTTTCGGTTCATCGACCCGGATTTGGCGGTTTGTTCAACGAAATAGGCGAACGAGCGAAACATTGGGCGCCTGGGCGCGGTTTATTCTGGCGAGTCAATTGAGTCCGCTGAGGATGGCCCTTGTTTTTCTCAAACGACAGCTTTTGCACGGCGGCAGCGAACCCGCAAAGCCGTTTGTTTGTCAAGACTTAAGCAGGCGGGGCCGCAGGGGTTTTTCAGGGGTTTGAACTTCAGTGGCCTGAGCCTCCGAGGTTGGGACCGGAACAAGAACATGGAAGCCGGAAGAAAACGAGCGACGCGTAGCGAACGCCTTTCAAGGGGATTCGGGGAGCCAGGGAAACTGGGCAAAACTAGAGGGGGGGTGACGGTCGTGGGTCACAATACTTGACAGCCACTCTATAATCCCCGCCGGGCCCCGTGGGACCCGGCACTGACTCCCCGATCGGTCGCTGCAACGCTGGGATTTGTGGGAATTCGCACTGAGTTTCGGAACGTCTCAGGCGAAAATGGGGTCTGAGAGAACCAACATGGAGAGCGGGACGTATCAAGGACGGAACAGGATTGCAATAGCGGAAGCAGCACGGGATTGGCTGCTTTTCCGAAGCGGACGAGGAATTTTGTCGGGCGAGGAGTCGCAGGGAACACCGGCAAGGTTTGCAGAAGAGAAGAGGCATTACGATGCATACTGAATACCAAAGCAACATCATCAAGCAACTGCGCGACCAACAGGTACGGTTTGCGCCGCGCGAAAAGAAGCTCGAACAAGCAAATCGTGCCGAGAAGTTACTGGCCGAAATCGAGCCTCAAAAAACCTACAGCTACGAATACGTTTGCTTCCGGATTACCGACTACCGACCTGACGCAGCACAGGGCAACACCCTGTCTGGCCAGGAAGCGAGCCATGATTTGCGGCTGTTTGTCGAGGACGTATCCGATGCCGCGGACATTCGCGTGGAAGACGCGGCCGAACCCGTTCATACGGTCGAAGAATTGAGCAAGCTGTTCAAGGTTTCGACCAAGACGATTTCCCGTTGGCGGCAGCAAGGGCTGGTGAGCCGGCGCTTTATCTTTGGACGTCGCAAGCGGGTTGGTTTTCTCCGTAGTAGCGTCGACCGTTTCGTGGCCGGTAATCGCCAGCGGATCGAACGCGGCGAACGCTTCAGCCAGCTCTCCGACGAAGAGCGCGACGAGATTATCGAACGGGCGCGGCGCATGTCCCAAGCCGGCTCCTGCCCCTCGGAAATCGCCCGGCGGATCGCTCGCCAGACCGATCGCAGTGTCGAGACGATTCGCTATACGTTGAAGCAATTTGACGAAAAGCACCCGGACCTGGCGGTGTTTCCGCACCGGACCGGCACGCTGAACGAGGAAACGAAGAATAAGATCTATCAGGCGTATCGTCGCGGGATGACGGTCGAACGGCTCGCAAAGCGCTATTGCCGCACGCGGACCAGTATCTATCGCATCGTGAACGAACGGCGGTTGCAGCGGATCCTCGAACTGCCGCTGGATTTCATTCATAACGCGGAATTTGAAAAAGAAAGCAATAAGGAAGTGATTCTGGGCCCGATGCCAGAGGTCGAGGAATCCAGCCGGCGACGTTCACGTCCCCCGGCGGGGTTGCCCCCTTACTTGGCGTCGCTGTACGACACCGCCCTGTTGACGCGCGAACAGGAGTACCACCTGTTCCGAAAGCTGAATTACCTGAAATACACCGCCAGCAAACTGCGGAAGCAGATCAACCACGAGCGGCCTCGTGCTAGCATCATGGATCGTATCGAGTGGCTCTACGAGCAGGCGGTAGAAACCAAGAACGAGATCGTCAAAGCCAATCTTCGCTTGGTGGTTTCTATCGCGAAACGGCATGTCTCACCCAACCAGGACTTTTTCAGCTTGGTAAGCGATGGCAATGTCTCCTTGATTCGAGCGTCCGAAAAGTTCGACTACGGGCGTGGGAATAAGTTCAGCACGTACGCCAGCTGGGCAATTATGAAAAACTTCGCTCGATCGATTCCACACGAATTCAAGCATCGGGATCGGTTTCGGACCAGCCTGGAAGAGATGTTTTCCGGGCAACAGGACGAACGGCCGGATCAGTATGAGCAAGAATCGGCGCAACGCGTCCGGAAGCAGCAGGTCAACCATATTCTGGCCCGCCTTGACGAACGCGAGCAGAAGATTATCATTAGCCGGTTCGGTTTGGATCATAGTCAGGAACCACAAACGCTCAAAGAAGTTGGTGCCGACCTCGGCGTCACAAAAGAGCGTGTCCGGCAGATCGAAGCACGTGCCTTGAACAAGCTGCGGATGGCGGCGCAAGAAGAGCGAATGGATGCGCCGGACTGATCCCGCCTGAATTAACACCAATGAAATTCCCCCAGACAGGGGATCTATCCAGGAGAGCTACAAGCGAGCCACGCGGAAGAGTCAAGGGTTTGCCTGAGTGGAAGCTTAGGCAGGCCCATCTTTTCTGTGGGCTTTTCTGTAGCTCTCCTGTTTTTTTTGCTGGCGGCTCAAGCTTTTTGCGAGCAGTCAATTTTTTGAATGAACGATTTTTTGGCGACGACGATTTTTGGCGGTAGGCGGTCTGTTGTATGCGGTCACCCTCTTGGGCGACGCCCATCTCGGCTTGCACGAGTCGTGAGGTTCGCTATATTAGCGGGTTTGCAAGTAGCCAAAAGTCGCCAGCGTAGCTCAATTGGCAGAGCAGCTGATTTGTAATCAGCAGGTTGTGGGTTCAAGTCCCTCCGCTGGCTCCAGATATGAAGCAATTGTTGACATCGAAACAGGTTATTGAACTTCCAGAAGAGGCTGCTCGTCTGTGGCTGTTTTGGAAGGGGGGATTCCCGAGCGGTCAAAGGGGTCAGACTGTAAATCTGATGGCTACGCCTTCACAGGTTCGAATCCTGTTCCCCCCATTTGGTTGCAGTTTGAGCCGGCGAGAAAGACGGATTTCTGCGGCGATCGGCACCACTTGATGATGAAAATGTTTTAAGTACAGACGCGGGCGTAGCTCAATGGTAGAGCCACAGCCTTCCAAGCTGAAGACGAGGGTTCGATTCCCTTCGCCCGCTCTTGAACCCGCCCAGGCACACCTTTCGAGACATCGAGCAACCCCAGGGTATTTTAGTCATGACTTCGTCCGGTGGTCGCACCGGCACGTCCCGGTTGGCCGGTTAAAAAAAGATTCGGCTGCTGTAGCTCAGTTGGTAGAGCGCGTCCTTGGTAAGGACGAGGTCATGGGTTCAAGTCCCATCAGCAGCTCTGGCCGCTCTGCGGCAACATTCGTACAACAAGTGTTTTTTCTTCAGCAATCACCCAGTTAAATGTAGGTATGAAAGCATGGCCAAGGAGGTCTTCGAGCGGACTAAACCGCACTGTAACGTCGGCACGATCGGGCATATCGATCATGGCAAAACCACGCTCACCGGCGCCCTGTTGTCTGCGCAAGCGCATTTGGGCTTGGCCAAACGGAAGTCGTACGCGGATATCGCCAAGGGTGGTACGGTGCGTGACTCAACGAAGACCGTGACCATTGCGGTCGCGCATGTGGAATACGAGAGCGAAAAGCGCCATTACGCTCATATTGACTGCCCGGGTCACGCGGACTTTATCAAGAACATGATCACCGGTGCGGCCCAGATGGATGGTGCGATCCTGGTGGTGTCCGCTGCTGACGGCCCGATGCCCCAGACGAAGGAGCATGTCCTGTTGGCGCGTCAGGTCGATGTGCCGGCTCTGGTTGTGTTCATGAATAAGTGTGACCTGGTGGATGATGAGGAGTTGCTGGATCTGGTCGAGATCGAGATTCGCGAATTGCTCAGTAAGTATGATTTCCCCGGTGACGATGTTCCAATTATTCGTGGCTCGGCGTTGCCGGCCTACGAGCATCCTGAGGTCGAAGGTAATATCGATTGCATTCAGGAATTGCTGAAAGCGATTGATGAATACATTCCGCAGCCTGAGCGGCAGGAAGACAAGCCGTTCCTGATGGCGATCGAAGATGTCTTTTCGATCGAAGGCCGTGGTACGGTTGCGACGGGACGGATTGAGCGTGGTGTGGTCAATACGGGCGATGAAATTGAAATCATCGGCCTTCATGAGCAGCCGCGTAAGACGACCTGCACGGGTGTGGAGATGTTCCGCAAGATTCTCGATTCCGGCAAGGCTGGCGACAATGTCGGTTGCCTGCTGCGTGGTGTCAAGCGGGATGAAATCGAGCGTGGTCAAGTGCTGGCCAAGCCCGGTTCGATCACTCCTCACACGAAGTTTGAGGCCGAAGTTTACTGCTTGTCGAAGGATGAAGGTGGCCGTCATACGCCGTTCTTTAGCGGGTATCGACCGCAGTTCTACTTCCGCACGACGGACGTGACTGGAACGGCCAATTTGATCGACGCGGAAATGTGCATGCCCGGTGACAACGTTCGGTTGAAGATCGAGTTGCACAAGCCGATCGCCATGGATGACGGCGTTCGCTTCGCGATTCGTGAAGGTGGACGCACCGTTGGGTCGGGTGTGGTAACGAAGATCGAAGAGTAGTTGCCCGGAACGCGAAGCGCCGGAAGGGGTGTAGCTCAATTGGTAGAGCACTGGTTTCCAAAACCAGCGGTTGCGAGTTCGATTCCCGCCGCCCCTGCTTAGTCGGCGGTCAGTCGGCGAATTTTGATTCGTCAATTGGCCGTCCGGTTCCGGGTTCCCCCTTTGATTGACTGTTGTTTAGGTTCGAATTTACTCCGCCGAGGTGCCGCATGGAATGCGGCAGAGTGCAATGTCAAAACAGAAAGCGATGGCCGCAGGTTCTCTTGTGGGCGAGATCTTTCAGGTTGGACTGTACAAGCCAAGCCAGGGAAGAGTTACGCGGCAAGCGACGTGCGCTGTCTTTTGGGTGGTTCTGGCGATGGCAGCCTGGACGTCCTATCAGACGCTGCTTGGGAAGTCGCTGTTCGGAACCGACACGTGGCAGTACATCGTTCCGCTCACCATTTTGGTGGCGGGATTCTGGGCTACCTTTCGAGTTGTGAATTACCCAAAATTCGCAGACTTTCTGATCGCCGTGGAAGCGGAGATGAATAAGGTCTCCTGGCCGTCGCGGGGTGAGCTGATTAGAAGCTCGATCGTGGTGATCTTCGTGATCTTCTCGCTCGCAATCATTTTGTTTGGATTTGACCTCTTCTGGCGAGGCCTGTTTCAATTCTGTGGCATTCTCCTGACGCCGCAGTGAAGTCCATAAGTCGTGAAATCCATTTAGGTAAGGTAAACCTGGTGAGTACAGAGTCCCACAGCGATGGTGATGCCCCCGCCGCCAAGCCTGACAAGGTAGGCGAAGCGGAGGTCGACAGTCGGCCGGACGACGTTGGTCGGGCGGAAGTCACTGGCGACGTGACGGATGTTGTCGAGCAGGAGGGCTCTGGGGTGGCCGAAGATGAAGCCGTCGATTCCGCACCCGAGGTTGATGCGGGGTCAGCGGACAGCCCGGCTTCACCTGATGCGACCGGCGCGAAGGCTGCGGCCAACTTGTCGGACGAAGATCCTGACATGGATGTCGAGCCGCTGGAATTGGTGGAGGAGGAAGCGGCCGGCGAGGCGGCCGAAAAGCACTGGTACATACTCAAGGTTCAGGTCAACCGCGAGGGGACGATTCGCGATGCCTTGCAGCGGCGCGTGAAGCTTGAAGGTCTGGAGCCGTATGTCGACGAGATCGTCGTACCGACGGAGGATATTGCGGAGTTTACCAAGAGCGGCAAACGCAAGATTACGAAACGCAAGCTGTACCCCGGATACATCATGGTCAACATGGTGATCAACGACGACACCTGGTTCGCCGTTCGGGAAACGCCGGGCATCGGTGACTTTACTGGTTCAGCAGGCAAGCCAACACCGATGGATCCGCGAGAGGTTGAACGGATTCTGCGCCGAGATGTTGATGAGGACGAGGAAACGCAAGTCAAGACTTCGATCCCCTTCAATATTGGCGATCATGTTCGGGTCAAGGAAGGCAATTTCCAAAACTTCGAAGGGGACGTCGACAAGATCGACGAGGCGCACGGTTTGATCACGGTTGTGATCAATATTTTCAATCGCCCCACGCCCGTCGAAATTCAGTACTGGCAAATCGAAAAAGTCTAGCGGCCCGATTTCCATCGGCGTCGCAAGGAAGCATTCATGGCAAAACAAGTAACCGGTCAAGCAAAGTTTCAAGTCCCTGGTGGGCAGGCCACACCGGCTCCCCCGGTGGGCACCTCGTTGGGTAAGTTCGGCATCAACCTGGGACAGTTTGTCCAGCAGTTCAACGATCGAACCAAAGAGTTTAACGGCACGCCAATTCCCGTCATCGTTACGGTCTACAACGACCGCAGCTTCGATTTCGTGACCAAGAGCCCACCTGCGGCCTCGCTGCTCAAGCAAGCAGCCGGCATCGCTAAGGGGTCTGGTGTGCCGAACAAAGACAAAGTCGGCAAGGTCAATCTCAGTCAGATCGACGACATTTGCCAAAAGAAAATGGCGGACTTGAACGCCCGCGACCTTGAGCATGCACGTAACTTGATCAAGGGTACCGCACGCAGCATGGGGATTGAGGTCGAGGACTAACCAATGAGAAAACCATCAAAAAGATATCGGGCCGATCTGAGCAAATCAGAGAAGCTTGAGCCGATGTTGCTTGAAGAAGCCATTGGCGTGTTGAAAAGCTTCGAGCCCACTAAGTTTGACCAGACGGTCGAGATTCACATGCGGCTGGGCGTCGATCCCAAGCAGGCGGATCAGATCGTGCGTGGCTCAGTCGTCCTGCCCAATGGCATCGGCAAAACGCAGCGTGTCGTGGTGTTCGCCAAAGGTGACTTGGCCAAGGCTGCCGAGGAAGCCGGCGCGGATGAAGTGGGACAAGAGGAGTTGGCGACCAAGATCAAAGGTGGTTGGGTCGACTTCGATGTCTGCATCGCGACGCCGGACATGATGGGCCTGGTTGGCCCGCTGGGCCGGGTGCTGGGGCCACGGGGCCTGATGCCATCGCCTCGCGCTGGTACGGTGACGCCGGATGTGGCACGAGTCATTTCGGAGTACAAGGCGGGTAAGGTCGAATTTCGCAACGATTCCGGCGGAAACGTCCATGCGATCGTCGGCAAGCTGAGCTTTGAGAACAAGAGCCTGGAAGAGAATATCCAGGCCTTCATTAACCATATCGTTGGCCTCAAGCCGATCGCCATCAAAGGCGCCTACGTGCAGAATATTTCGATCTGCGCCACGATGAGTCCGGGCGTTCCCGTTGCTGCCTGAGTCCCGCTTGGTCGCCCTCGCAATGAAAGTACCTGACGCATGAGTAAGTATGTCAAAGATCTTGTCACGGATGACATCAAACGTCGTATTGATGGCGTCGATGACGCGTTGCTATGCAATATGATTGGACTGGACGCCAACAAGTCCGTGGAACTCCGCAAGCAACTGCGAGAAAAAGATATCAACGTGCTGGTCATCAAGAACAGCCTGGCTCGCCGCGCGACCCAGGGCACGCAGTTGGCTGCAGCATTTGAGAACGCCCAAGGCGCCATGGCGCTGGTCTGGGGCGGCGAAGACTTCGTCTCGCTGGTCAAAGAGATCACGACCCTCCACAAGGACGACGAATTCAAGGAATTTGAGGCCAAGGGCGGGGTCATGGATGGCGAACCGCTGACCCAGGAAAATGTCCTGGAGATCAGCAAGTGGCCTAATCGCGCCGAGCAACTGAGTATTTTGATGGGGCAGATCTTGTCGCCGGGATCAAAATTGCTCTCCCAGATCGAGGCTCCAGGCGCGAACCTGGCCAGCCAGATCAAGCAGATTTCAGAAAAAGAAGAATAGCGTAAAACGATTTTGAAACGGACGAAGCGACTGGGATGTAACCAGGAGCCGCACCCCGCCAGAACCAACTCTCGACAAACCGCATCGATCCGCCTCGTTCCCGTGAAGGTGGTCGATGGCAAGAAAGGAACCGAACCGACCATGTCAGACGAAACCGCAACCGTAGAAGTCGCCCCGGAACTCAAGAGCCTGGGTGACCAGATCGCCGGATTGACATTGAAGCAGGCCAAGGAACTGAGCGACTACATTTCTGATGCGCACGGCATCGAGCCCGCCGCTGGTGGCGGCGTTGTGATGGCCGCACCTGCCGCTGAAGGTGGCGAAGCTGCCGCGGCGCAGACGGAATTTGATGTGATCATGACCGGCTTCGGCGACAAGAAGTTGGATGTCGTCAAGGCCTGTAAGGCGTTGACCGGCCTGACGCTGATGGAAGCCAAGAAGTTGGTCGAAGGCGTGCCGGCCACGATCAAAGAGAAGGTCTCCAAAGAAGACGCCGACAAGGTCAAGGAAGAGCTCGAAAAAGCTGGTGCCTCTGTCGAACTGAAGTAGACCAGACTCTTAAACTCGTCACAGCCTCGAACCCTGCCCTCCAGGGTCGAGGCACGGGTGAATGATTTGTTTGATCAGCACTCTTTGCCATCAACGCAGGAGCGTGCTTTATTCCGAGGTCGCGGTGCGCGCTGGGTACCCTGGGGGTCCCGATCCGCGCCGCGTCCACGCCTCGGTATGGTATGCCTCTCATCTCAGTCTATTTGTAATTGAACCGGAGCGAGCAAGCCTATGGCTACCACTGCACACCGACGGTTGATGCCCACGGAAGTTCGTCGATTCGGCACCGGGCGGGAATCGCAAGTCACGCCTGACCTGACGCGAATTCAAACGCACAGCTACGCCGCATTTCTGCAAGACGACGCAGCCGCCGACAAGCGCAAGGACCACGGCCTGGAAAGCGTCCTGCGCGAGATCTTCCCAATTGAGAGCTACGACAAGCAAATCAATCTGGAATACCTCAAGTATGAACTGGGGAAGCCGCGGTATACGCCCGACGAGTGCCGTCAGCTTCGTCTGACGTATGGACGACCGTTCCGAGTTTGGTTGCGACTGAACAAAGATGAACCGGTCGAAGAGGAAGTCTATCTGGGCGATATCCCCATCATGTTGGGTGGCGGGGAGTTCATTATCAACGGTGCCGAACGCGTCGTCGTCAGCCAGCTGCATCGCAGCCCCGGCGTCGACTTCGTGATGGAACAGGACGGCACGTCGGATCGCAAGCTGCCAAGTTGCCGAATCATTCCGGAGCGGGGAAGCTGGATTGAGATCAATGCCACGAAGAAAGATATTCTGAGCGTCCGGATCGACCAGAGTGGCAAATTCTCTGCCATCACGCTGCTGCGGGCGATGGATCCCAGCTACAGTTCTGACTCCGACATCCTGCGCGCCTTCTATGAAACCACCGTTGAAAAGATTGTCGACGGTCGCAGCGTGACAAAGATCGAAGGCAAGATCGCCGTCGACGATATCGTCTACCCAACGTCGAGCGACCGAGCGGGTGAGGTCATCGTCGACGCGGGCAGCAAGATCTCGAAAAACTCGGCCGAACTGATCTGCACGTCCGGGGTGACCAAAGTCGAAGTGATGGCGGACCAAAAAGTGCCCCTCATCATGAACAGCCTCAAGGACGACGCAACGTCGAGCCACGAGGAGGCTCTGTTGCGAATCTATCAGCGATTGCGTCCGGGTAATCCGCCGCAGCTGGAAAAAGCACGGACTTTATTCCAGGAGAAATTCTACGACGTCAATCGCTATCGATTAGGCCGCGTAGGACGGTTCCGGATTAACCGCAAGCTTGAGCTGACGGTCTCGCAAAAGGAAATGACCCTGCGGCCCGACGACCTGACGTCATCGATCAAGTATCTACTCAACCTGGCCTCGTCCGGTGGCGAAGCCGAGATCGACGACATTGATCACCTTGGTAATCGCCGCCTGCGGACCATTGACGAATTGGCGTGTGACGAGTTGCGAAAGGGCTTCTTGAAGCTTCGCCGGACGGTCCAGGAGCGGATGAGTCTCAAGGACGCGGACGACATGACGCCGCGAAGCCTGGTGAATCCCAAGAGCGTCTCCGCCGCGATCGAATATTTCTTTGGTCGAGGCGAATTATCGCAGGTGGTCGATCAAACGAATCCGCTGTCGCAACTGACGCACGAGCGTCGTCTCTCCGCGTTGGGGCCGGGCGGCCTCAACCGCAAACGGGCTGGCTTTGAAGTCCGCGACGTGCATATTTCGCATTACGGGCGCATCTGTCCGATCGAGACCCCTGAAGGTACGAATATCGGTCTGATCTCCAGCTTGGCCATCTACGCCGGCGTGGATGACTACGGCTTTCTCGTGACACCTTACCGTCGTGTCAATAAGGGCAAGCTGGAAGAGGAAGTGGTGTGGCTCCGCGCGGATGAGGAATCCGAAGCGTACGTCGCTCCTGCCGACACTTCAGTGCAAAAGGGCAAGCTCGTCGCCGGCGCCAATATGATTGCCCGGCACCGCAGCGACTTTGAAATCGTCAACCCTGAGTTGGTCGAATACATCGATGTCGCGCCCAGCCAGATGGTCGGAGTTTCCGCCGGACTCATTCCCTTCCTCGAACATGACGATGCCAATCGCGCGTTGATGGGCTCGAACATGCAGCGGCAGGCCGTGCCGTTGCTCGTGGCCGAGCCGCCGATCGTCGGCACCGGGATGGAGAAAGAGGTCGCCGAGAATTCGAGCATGGTCGTAACCGCCAAACGGGCCGGCAAGATCACGTACTGTGATGCTGATCGAATTGAGATTGGCAACGACGTCTACGAAATGCGGAAGTTTCAAGGGCTGAATGAACGAACCTGCCTGAATCAAAAACCGATTATCAATCTCGGTGACAAGGTCGAGGCAGGGCAGGTGATTGCGGACGGACCGGCGACGTTCCAAGGTGAGCTGGCCCTGGGCCGCAATGTGCTGGTCGGCTTCATGTCGTTTGATGGTTACAACTATGAAGATGCCATCATCATCAGTGAAGAACTGGTCAAGAACGACACGTACACGTCGATCCACATCGAAGAATTCGATGTCGAAATTCGCGAGACAAAACTGGGACGTGAAGAGTTCACCCGCGACATTCCCAATGTCAGTGAGAAGGCGCTCCGCAATCTCGACGATAGCGGCATCGTGCAGGTGGGTACCTACGTGCGTCCCGGCGACATCCTGGTTGGCAAGGTCTCTCCCAAGTCGAAGACCGAGTTGACACCGGAAGAAAAACTTCTGCATGCCATTTTCGGCCGCGCAGGCGAGGACGTCAAAAACGACTCGCTGGAAGTTTCCTCGGGAATTGAAGGCATTGTCATCAACGCGCAAAAGTTCTCGCGGCGGATGAGTCTCACTGAAGAGGAACGCAAGAAGTTCGAGAAAGAGTTGAAAGACGTTGAGACGGAGGGCAACGCCCGAATTTGTGACGTCTTCGGATCGCTGGTCGAAGAGATGGAAAAGGCTCTTGGCCGAAATTTGACCGACGACGACGGCACGCCCTTGGTCCGTGATCAGGATCCCAAGTTCGTTGCCGAGCGAGCGCAGCAGTTCCGCCTCGAGAACGTGATCGGCAGCATGCGAAGCGACGCCCTCATTGCGGAAGCGCGTCGCATCTACAAAGAGCAGTGGCCAGCCGTCGAAAATGCCATTGATGAGCGTGACCGACGACTCAACAGCATGAAGCGAGGTGACGAACTTCGCAGCGGCGTGCTGCAAATGGTCAAGGTGTACATCGCGACCAAGCGGGTCATCTCCGTTGGCGACAAGATGGCAGGTCGACACGGTAACAAGGGTGTGATCTCGAAGATTCTCCCGGTTGAGGACATGCCGTTTTTGGCAGATGGGACGCCGATTCAGATCATGCTGAATCCATTGGGTGTTCCCAGTCGTATGAACGTCGGGCAGATTCTGGAAACCCACCTGGGTTGGGCCGGAGCCAAGCTGGGCTTCCAAGCCATCACGCCGGTCTTCGACGGTGCCTCCGAAGAAGACATCAATAGTTGCTTGGCCGAAGCCGGACTGCCGGCTCACGGCAAGGCGACCCTGCACGATGGCCGCACGGGAATCCCGATGGAGCAAGAGACGACCGTCGGCTACATCTACATGCTGAAATTGCATCACCTGGTTGACGACAAGGTCCATGCACGGAGCACCGGGCCTTACTCGTTGATTACCCAACAGCCGCTGGGCGGCAAGGCTCGCTTTGGTGGCCAGCGTTTCGGCGAAATGGAAGTCTGGGCCCTGGAAGCCTACGGTGCAGCTTACATTTTGCAGGAACTCCTGACGGTCAAGAGCGACGATGTCGAGGGTCGCACCAAGATTTACGAATCGATGGTGAAAGGCGAAAACACGCTCGAGGCTGGCACACCTGCCAGCTTTGACGTGCTCACCAACGAAATTCGCGGCCTCGCTCTGAACATGCAGCTGGAAAAACGTCGGGTTTAAGAGACCATTGTTCCGGGCCCGGGTCGCCTGCCGACTGGCAGGTGACGCCGCGTCCGTGATTCGTGCACGACCGCATTTTGCGGAACCGCAACTAGCGCCCCAACACCTCGGTGACTCATAAAGGAGCCCGCGCAGATGACCATCGGCGAAAGCTCTTACGATCGTATTAATGACTACGCGGCCGTCAAAATCAGCTTGGCGCGTCCCCATGACATTCGAAGCTGGTCTTTTGGCGAAGTGAAGAAGCCAGAGACCATCAATTACCGCACCTACCGCCCCGAAAAAGATGGGCTGTTTTGCGAGCGGATTTTTGGTCCGGAGAAAGACTGGGAGTGCGCCTGCGGTAAGTATCGCGGTATGAAGTACAAGGGCATGATCTGTGATCGCTGTGGCGTCAAAGTGACGCACTCGCGCGTCCGCCGCAAGCGGATGGGGCACATCGAACTTGCCGCACCGGTCGTCCACATCTGGTTCTTCAAGGCGATGCCGAGTCGCCTGGGGAACCTGCTGGAAATGAAGACCACCAGCTTGGAAAAAGTCGTTTACTTCCAGGACTACGTGGTCGTCGACCCAGGCGAAACCAGCTTGGAAATGCAGCAACTGCTGACCGAAGAAGAGTACCGTGCGGCACGAGAGCAGTTTGGGGAAGGCACCTTCGAGGCGGATATGGGCGCCGAAGCCGTCCGTAAGCTGCTTTCGGTCCTGGATCTGGTCACGTTGTCGCAGCGTCTCCGTGAAGAACTGGGGACGACGAATTCCAAGCAGCGACGAAAAGACCTGATCAATCGCCTGAAGATCGTCGAGTCGATTCGGGACAGCGACAATCGCCCCGAGTGGATGGTGCTCGACGTCATCCCGGTGATTCCACCGGACCTGCGGCCGCTGGTCCTGCTGGACTCCGGAAACTTTGCCACCAGCGATCTCAACGATCTTTATCGGCGGATTATCAACCGTAATAACCGCCTCCGAAAGCTGGTCGACCTTAACGCGCCGGAGGTGATCATTCGCAATGAAAAGCGAATGCTTCAGCAATCTGTCGACGCCTTGTTCGACAACAATCGCTGCAAACGTCCGGTCTTGGGCAGCAGCAACCGTCCGCTCAAGTCGTTGACCGACATGATCAAGGGCAAGCAGGGTCGGTTCCGCGAGAACCTGTTGGGAAAACGGGTCGATTATTCGGCACGCAGCGTGATCGTGGTGGGACCGAAACTCAAGCTGCATCAATGCGGTCTTCCCAAGAAAATCGCCCTGGAACTCTTCCAGCCCTTTATCATTCGCAAGCTCAAGGAGTTGGGCCACGCGGATACGATCAAGAGCGCCAAGAAGATGCTCGAGCGGAAAGACGAAGAGGTTTGGGATATCCTCGAACAGGTGATTCAGAATCACCCGGTGATGCTCAATCGGGCACCCACGCTGCATCGCATGGGAATTCAAGCGTTCGAGCCAATCTTGGTTGAAGGCAACGCCATCCACCTGCATCCCCTCGCCTGCAAGGGCTTTAATGCCGACTTTGACGGCGATCAAATGGCGGTCCACTTGCCGCTGTCGATCGAGGCCCAGGTGGAAGCGCATACGCTGATGCTGGCGACGAACAACATTTTTGGACCGGCCAATGGTCGGCCCATCATGAGCCCGTCGCAAGATACGGTGATGGGTTGCAACTACATCACGCTTGAACTGCCCAATCGACCCGGCGAGAACATGGTCTTCTCGACGTTGGAGGAAGCGGATCTGGCCTATTCATTGGGCGTGGTCGATATGCACGCCCGCATTAAGGTCCGTCTGCCAGCCAACCGCCGCGTCAAGTCCGAGGAGGATGATCAAAAGTCGGGCGTCTTGATCTCCACCACCTACGGGCGAATCCTGTTTAACATGATCCTGCCCGAGGGGATGGACTTTTACAACGCACCGCTCAAGTCAGGCGACCTCGCGGCGGTCATTTCCGATTGCTATCAACGGCTCGGACGGAAGGCCACGATCGAGCTGCTGGACAACATGAACCAGCTTGGCTTCCGCGAGAGTACGCGCAGCGGTCTCTCGTTTGCCACCGACGATCTGGTAACCCCCGACTCGAAGCAACGTCACATCGGTGAAGCGGAAAAGACGGTGCTCAAGTTTAAGAAGCTCTACGAGCGCGGTGTCATCACCGATCAGGAACGCTACAATCAGGTGCTCGACACCTGGACCCATACGCGGGAAGCAATCACCAGCGAAATGATGGAAGCGATGAAGTCGGACGACCGAGGCGGTCACGGCTACGTCAACCCCGTGTATCTGATGGCACATTCTGGTGCTCGTGGCGGTGTCGAACAGATTCGGCAGTTGGCGGGCATGCGTGGTCTGATGGCCAAGCCAACGGGCGAAATCATCGAGACGCCGATTAAGGCCAACTTCCGCGAAGGACTCACCGTGCTGGAGTACTTCAGTTCGACCCACGGTGCTCGAAAAGGATTGGCGGATACGGCACTCAAGACGGCGGACTCCGGTTACCTTACGCGAAAGCTGGCGGATGTCGCACAGAACGTTGTCGTCACAATGCACGACTGCAAGACCACGCAGGGAATTACCAAGGGGGTGATTTACCGTGGTGAGAAGGTCGAGGTACGGCTGGCGGATGCCATTATGGGACGCGTCAGTCGGCAGAACATCGTTAATCCGATTACCGATGAAGTGATTGTGCGTGACAGCGAGATGATTACCAATGAGGTCGCTCGCCGGATCGAAGACCTGGGACTGGAAAGAATTCAAGTCCGCAGCCCAATGACCTGCGATGCACCGCTTGGTGTTTGCCGCTGCTGCTACGGCATGGATCTGGCAACGGGTAACATCGTCGAAGAAGGCATGGCCGTCGGCATCATTGCGGCACAGAGTATCGGTGAACCCGGTACGCAATTGACGATGCGGACGTTCCATATCGGTGGAACGGTGAATACCAGCGTGGAAGACAGCGAAACCAAGGCCAAACGAGGAGGTAAGGTTCGCTTCATTCGGATGCGTTCGGTGACCACGCCTGAGGGCAAGGACCTGGTCCTGACCCGGAATGGCGAAATCTCGCTTCTCGACGCGAAAGGACGCGAAATCGAGAAGTACGAAGTGCCTGCCGGTGCTCAGTTGATGGTCAAGGAAGATGATGAAATTCGGGCCGGTAAGATCCTCTGCCAATGGAATCCACACTCGATTCCGATTCTCGCCGAAGTCCCCGGTAAGGTACGGTTCGAGGACGTGGTCGAAGGCGAGACCATGCGGATGGAGAAAGATCCTAGCGGTCACGTCCGTCGCATGATCACGGACCATAAGGGTGAATTACATCCGCAGGTCGTGGTTGAAGACGCCGATGGCAAGCCGTTGGACGTCTACTACCTTCCGGAACGTGCCCATATCGTGGTCGAAGAGGGCGCTCAGATTGATGGCGGTGCGACCTTGGCGGAAACACCCCGCGAAGCGTCCGGTGTTACGGACATCACCGGTGGCCTGCCCCGCGTAACCGAGATCTTTGAAGCCCGCAAACCCAAGGATCCTGCCGTTATCGCGGAAGTCGATGGCGTCGTGGAAATCCTGGGTGAAAAGCGACGTGGAAAGCGAACGATTATCGTTCGTAGCGAGAGCGGAATCGAACGCGAGCATCTGGTGCCCCACGGAAAGCGGTTCCTCCTGCATGCCGGCGATATCGTCAAAGCCGGTCAGGCGTTGGTCGATGGCCCACTCGTTCCCCACGACATCCTACGGATCTCGGGAGAGGAAGCCGTGCAGCAATACCTGCTGCATGAAATCCAAAGCGTGTACCGAAGTCAGCGCGTGGAAATCAACGACAAGCACATCGAAATTATCGTGGGACGTATGCTGCGGAAGGTGAAAGTGGAAAGTCCTGGCGACACGAGTGTGCTGCCGGGTCTCGACCTCGATCGCTTTGAATTCCGTACGATCAACAACGATCTGGCCAAGTGCATCAAGATCTCTGAGAAGGGTGATAGCGATTTCGAGATTGGGACCATTGTCCCCAAAGATGCGCTGGAACAGGTTAATGCTCAGATCGAAGCACTCGGCGGCGAACCCGCCAAAGCGACGCGTCCCAAACCGGCGACGGCCAGTACCCAGCTACTGGGGATCACCAAGGCGTCCGTGCAATCCTCGAGCTTCATCTCGGCGGCCAGCTTCCAGGAAACGACAAAGGTATTGACCGAAGCGGCGTTGGCCGGCAAGGTCGATCACCTGGTCGGTTTGAAAGAGAACGTGATTCTCGGGCATCTGATTCCGGCCGGAACCGGGTTCCGAACCTTCCAGGAATCCGAAGTCCGCTACCGCCCCGAGGCACTCAAGGCCATGGCTGCGGAAACCGAAAAGTCGCTGGTCACCAGCTTCCCCTTGCTCCAGGATTCCGAGGGCGGCAACGGCGAGTCCGACGCCGCCAGCGGATCGGATACGACCGTTCCGGCGGTCGAGACATCCGAAGCACCGACCACGTCGTCTGCCCTGGATGATCTGTTCAAGAACTCCGGCGAAGCGCCCAGCGACGAATAATCGCGTCGGACGAAGTTAAGACGAATTACCAGGCGGCTGTCAGCAATGGCAGCCGCTTTTTTTGGGTGACGATTATGCCGGCCAGGCCGCGAATTGGCGTACAAGACGCCTGGGCTGCGTCGTGGGCCGAATCGTCCGCGGTATGTCGAACCCGCTCGCCACGATGTGCATGGGAGCATCTTCTGCCGCAGGTCACTGAGACCCGCGGAAGCGATCGAGCTGTTGCTGATATCCGGCGTTGCCGGGCTCGAGTTCCAGACAGCGTTCCGCACACGCGGTCGCTTTAACAATTTCACCCCGGCGAAAGTGCACTTCCCCCAGGGTGTCGATGTAGGACGCGGTCCGGGGCGAAAATTCAATCGCCTCCTGGGCCAACTGTAATGCCTCATCCAATCGACGGTTGCATCGCGCGGACATCCACGCCAGATCGTTGCGGACCCGGGCACTATGGGCAAAGAGGCGACAGGACTCCTCCATGATCTCATATGAACGATCAAAGAGTCGATCCGCCAGCTCCGGATGTCCGGCCGCCTCCAGGTCTGGCACGATACGTTCGATCAGGTCGCCATCCCCTGGGCAGATTGCATGCGCCAGCTTGATCACTGGCAGCGCCTCATCGACGCTCCCCCGGGCCAGCAAACCACGGGCTCGTGTTTTATGAACGAGGTAGGGAATCTGAATGTAGCCCGCCGGCTGTGTGAACCCGAACTTCAGTTGCAGGCATGCCAGCAACATCTTCTCCCAGTAACGGGCGGCTGCCAGCAGATCACGGCTCTCGACGGCATTGCCCAGGTCACGAACTGAGCTTAGGACCTCTTCTTCCGTCCAATTGCCTTGCTGTACGATCAATTCCCACTGAGCGACCGCGTCGTCCATTAGTTGATGTGACTTCAACGGCCGAGCCAGTTGTTGGTAGCGATTCTGTGCGTTGGCCAGCGGCATCAGTCGCGCCAACTCCATCAACCGGTCTCCCTCTTCCTGCTGCCCGGCATTGGCCAGCATCTTTCCCTGCAGATAGATCGCGCCCGAGCGTCGATGATCCAATTCCCAACAGACACGATACCAATGGGCGGCCTCATTCCAATCTTTCTCCGCCACGAACTGGTCCGCCAGACTTAAGGCCGCATCCGCATGGCGATCCGCAATCTGAGCAAAACACCGTTTGGCCAAGTCGCGACGCCCCCACAGCATGGAGGTACGTCCTGCGGAGAATATCCAGCGTGCCGCCTTGGCCGGAGACAGGTCAGTCGCCGCTTGCTCGACAGACACGACCAGTGCGGTCAGATCATCGGGCGGCTCGGTCTGGTTGGGGCTGCGGTACAAGAATTTCCGGATTCGATCCAGCGTTTTCGCGTAGGTTTCCTTTTCATCGACGTGGCGAAAATAGTCCCACAGGGTATCGGCCGTTTCGTGATGCTTGGGGAACAGGGTCGATAGAATCGAGCGATCTTTGCCCACGATCATGGTCGCATGCTGAAAGGCGAGGTCATGAAATCCGCTTTTCAATTCCGCGTCGCATAAGGCGCGGATGCGAGAAACAAAGCCGTCCGTTTTGAGCGCCTGGCCAAACTTCTCGAATGTCTCCTGCGCTTCCGCCCGATGGCCGAGTCGGGCCAGGACACGTGCCGCGTAAAGCCCGATACTCAGTCGTTGTGACGAAAGATGAGCATGCGTCTTGGCGTCTTGCGCGACCTGCTTAAACCAGCTGTGCCGCTCGGCTTCGTTTTCACCGATCTCCGCCCAGCGAAAGGCCTCGGCGTATCGAAATTGCTCGCACATCAGTTCAAAGGCCTCGACCGGCCCTTCCACTTGCTTGAGCTTAATGGCGCGTTCGGTCTCGCCATGGATCAAAAGGACCTTGGCGCACGGTTGGCTCCATTGGGGGTTCGAGGTTCCTAATTCATCGAGTTCGGTAATGGTTTCCTGAAAGGCTGCGTCGTCGCCGGCGAGTCTTTGGTACGCCGCCTGAAAGCCCAGATTCTGTGTCTTGGCCCATTCCAAATCGCTGGGACGAGGGTTGGTTTGATTCAACCGCAATGCGGCGGGCCAATCGGCAAGTTCGTCGAGCAGCGTTCGCATCAGTTCGGTCCCGTCGTCCCCTAATCGCTCGACGACACGGCGGGCCTCGGCGTGCTCGCCATTGGCACGCAACAGGTAGGCCAGTAGACGCGTCGCGCGCACCTCCTCCGGTGCGTCCGTCGACGGACGACGCTTGCGGAGTTGCTCAATACGCTGCTCCAGGTCGCCGCGGAGCAGCCCAAAGACGGCCAGATGGCGCATGCCGAGATCGTCTGCGGCGCCAATTTCCAACAAACGCTCGACGGTCGGGAAATCTCCCTGCGTCATCAGCACCGGCACAAATCGTGGCGAAGCTCCTTCAACCCACGCCTCGATCGCCCGGCGAACCGCGGGGCTTGCGTGCGACGTTCCCAGCCGAACGATGGCGCTGAAATTCTTGCTCTTTTCGTGCCTCGTCAAGGCGATCCGAACGATATCCTTGCGAAGCGTTTCGGTGGGGGCTTCCGCGGCCAGTTGCAACATCTCGTCCGTTTCGCCGTATTGTTCGAGATAACCAACCAGCTTCGGCCGCACCGACGCTTGCAGACGCTTGTTGTCCTCCAGTCCCAGCAGACGCAGGACAACGCCGATTGAACCGCGATCAGCGAGTTGCTTGAGCGATTCCGCCTGCGTTCTGACATCTCCGGCGCGAAATCGGCGAATCAGCACGACATCTTCCGCAGGCGTCGTGGCGAAAATGCCAATCTTGAACTGCTCAAGAATGGCCTGGGCACGCAAGCGAACTTCCGCGTTGGTGCTATGGGTCGCGGCCTCCAATAGCGGACGTGCCTCCAACCCTGCCGACCATAATTCATGAGACGCCTCGCGCCGCTCGGCAAACTTTGGGTCCGACAACCGGCTAACAGCGTCGACGAGTCTTTCCCTCGATGGCGGTTCGGCGGCGGCCTGCCCGCCCAGCGCCGGCAAAGACAGCATTAATGCCGCGAGGAATTTCAGCCGGTATTTGTTTCGCATGGCTGCTCTCGTCCCGAGCGTTCAAGTCACACACCCCCAGAATGCGACGGTCCCATCGCTCAAGAGGCCACGTCTCCAGTTTACCATATTGGCAAGCCAAACCACGAACTGCGAGAATCAGCCAAGCGGCCTGCGCCACGAACCTCCGGAGAGGACATCTGGACAACGACTGGCCGTTGTGCCGGTCGCGCGCCAAGAGCGGATCGAAATGATCGAGCGGAATTCGGCGCCGATCTGGGGACTGGCTCGTTTTTCGCCGCCCAACGGATCGAACAGGGAAACAGGGCTGAACGGCGAAAAAGGTGCCTGTCACCATGACGCGGTCAGCATGACGCGGTCACCATGACGCGGCGTCCCACGACGCGTACCCCTCATGATGCGGTCCCCATGACACGGTACGACTTGCCATCGTTCGCACATCGCAAGCTGGAAGCTTACGCCACAAACTCCGGCACCCCCAAAATCCAAGGGTAAGACGGAAGATTCGCGCATGCGATAGCTGGCCAATACGAGAGGTATTTACTGGTATTCATCAAGTCGTCCTCTAGCGAGTGCGTCCACCATCTGCCAAGCTCATGCACCTGTTCGCGAATTGCCGGTCCTCGGCACACCTTGACTCGCGATTCCACGTCCATTCACTCGTCGTCGCAATCACGGATTGTTTGCCATGCCTCAGGATCTTCAGCAAGAACTTCAACAGCACTTCGGCTTCGACCAATTTCAACCGGGCCAGCGAGACGTGATCGGGCACTTGTTGGCGGGACGTTCGGCGGCGGCGGTCTTTCCAACCGGGGGCGGCAAATCGCTCTGCTACCAACTGCCGGCAATCTTGTTGCCTGGGGTAACGTTGGTCGTATCACCGCTGATCGCTTTAATGAAGGACCAGATCGACGCCTTGGTTGCGAAGGGGATTGCCGCCGAGCGACTGGATTCCACGTTGTCGGCTGACGAGTACCGGGACGTGATGGCGCGTTTTCGAGACGGACGTCTGAAGATGCTCTATGTGGCTCCCGAGCGTTTCAATAACGAACGTTTTCGCGAATCCATGCTGCAGACCCGAGTGTCCTTGTTCGCGGTCGATGAGGCCCATTGCATCTCCGAATGGGGACACAACTTTCGGCCCGACTATTTGAAGCTCGCCACCTTCGCACGCAATTGTCAGGCCGAATGTGTCCTGGCGCTTACGGCCACCGCCACTCGCGCGGTCTTGGAAGACATCCGTCGCGCCTTTCAGATCGAACCAGAATGTGCGGTTCGCACGGGCTTCTACCGAGAAAATCTGGCCGTGATCACGTCCTCCGTTTCTGCAGACCAACGCGACACCTTCTTGCTCGAACAGATCCGCCATCGTGAGCCTGGCCCCACGATCGTTTATGTGACCTTGCAGCGCACCGCTGTGGAGGTCGCCGACAGGCTGTCGGCCGCGGGGCTACCCGCCAAGGCGTATCATGCCGGCCTCAAAGACGATGTGCGGTCTGCCGTCCAGGACTGGTTCATTGCCTCGGATCGCGGCATCGTGGTCGCCACCATTGCCTTTGGCATGGGGATTGATAAAGCCAATATACGCTACGTATACCACTACAACTTGCCCAAGAGCCTGGAGAATTACTCACAGGAGACGGGTCGCAGCGGTCGCGACGGCCAGCCTTCGATCTGTCATCTCCTGGCCTGTGCCGATGACATGAACCCATTGGAAAACTTTGTCTACGGCGATACGCCCACCGGCGAAGCCGTGCAATCCTTTGTGGACGACATCTTCTCACGCGACGTCGATTTCGACGTGAGCTATTACGATCTGTCGGGGCTTCATGATATTCGCATTCTGGTCGTACGCACGCTGCTGACGTACCTCGAATTGCAGGGCTACCTTGAGGGCGGAACCCCGTTCTATTCGCAATACCAGTTCAAGCCGCGGTTGGCATCGGCGGAAATGCTGGCAAAATTTGATGGGGAACGGCGCGAATTTCTGGCTAACGTTTTCCGGCACGCCCGCAAGGCCCGCTCATGGTTCAGCCTGGACTTGGACGCCGTAGCGACAACCTTGCAGCAGCCGCGCGAACGCTTGGTGCGTGCTCTGGATTACTTGGGCGAACAGCAAATGCTCGAACTGAAGGTCGCCGGCGTGCGCAATCGCTACCGCCGCCTTAAGTCGCCCAAGGACATGACCGCACTGGCCGCCCAGTTGCACGAATCGTCGCTGCAGCGCGAAGCCCGGGAAATTGGTCGTTTGCAGCAGGTCGTGGATTGGATTGAGGGCGACGCCTGCCAAGTCGCCGCCCTGTGTGAACACTTTGATGCTCCGCTGGAACAACCGTGCGGCCATTGCACCTGGTGCGAACAGAAAACGCCCGTGCAGCTTGCCGAGCGTTTTTTCGCACCGATTCCTGAACAGACCTGGGACGACGCCACCAAACTCCGGCAGCAACATCCCGAGGTGTTGTCGCAACCCATCGTTATGGCACGGCTCCTGTGCGGTGTGCCGTCACCTCGCCTGGCCAAAGCAAAACTCCGGTCACATCCCCTGTTTGGCAAGCTTGCGGATGTCCCATTCCAAGAAGTGCTCAAGCGAATGACCGACGCGTGACGCCATGGCACGCCGCCACGGTTGCCCTTGCCAACTGCCAACTGCCGGCTGGCAACGGCTCTTGCCAACTGCCGGCTGGCCGAAGCCCCGACACACATTACTTTTCGGTGACCTCATCGACTTGCGCAATGGGGATCGTGGCATTGACGCCCAAAGCGACCAGGCCGGAGACAAGAAATGCGCCGGCGCAGACCATAAAGGCCAAATCCCAATTCTTGTTCGGACCGACAATCCAGATCAAGAACGGCGGGGTCACAAAGGCACCAAAATTCCCCCACATATTCCCCCACCCCAGAATCGACCCGACCTGCTTGCCCCCCACATCTTGGCAATAGGCCCAGACCGATGCGGTACCGAGTCCTGTGAAGAACGTGACAATCGAAAACATGACCACGGCCGTCCACGGCGAAGGGTGTGTCAGGCAATACAGATAGGCCCCCATGGCGGGAAAGCGGGTCAGCGACATTGGCAACGCACGGCCCCAACGAACGCCGAAGCGACGCACCATCACATCGGTCAGCGTACCCCCGCAAAACATCCCGACCAATCCGGCCAGAGGCGGGATGGCGACCATCAACGCCCGCGACTCCAGGGGCACATGATGCGCGTCCTGAAAATAGCGCGGTGCCCAGGTCACCACGAAGACCCAGCCAACATTGGTACACCACTGCGCAACGCAACTGCACCACATGCTGAAGCTACAGATCAGCGGCCACAGGGGAACCGACGTCACGGCGCCGCCAGCGTTGGCGGACATGCGTGGATCGCGGTTGATCAGGGCAACTTCCGCGGCGTTGCAACCGGGATGGTCGTTCGGCGAATTGCGACAGTTGATCCATGTCAAACCGCCAACCAGCAGTCCCAGCGAACCGTAAACGAACATCATGGGGCGCCAACCGGCGCCATAGATTTTTCGTACGCTGTCAGGATGCACGGCCTCGAACACCAACCGGTTGACGCGTTCCGACTGGGCCGCGGTTCGATCGCCAGGGTCGCGTTTCAACGTGCGGACTGCTTCGCGCTCCAGCGGCAGCGTCGCCAATAGTTGGTCCGAAAAAAAGTCAGGTTGCTCGATGATGCGATTCAGGCCGGCCACAATCGCGGTCGTGTTGACCTCCGAGGTTGCCTCAGCCAATTCGGCAGCCGCCGCTGCGGAGGCGGCTTTCAGGGTCGCCAGCGCCGCTCCCGATGTCCCCTCAGCGACTGCCGTGGTGGCAGCATCGACAGCGAACGATAACGCTACGTCCGCGGCGGCAATCTGTTGCACGGCCGCTTGTTGGTCCGTGGACAAATCGGCTCGGACCTGACCTGCGACGCGCGCGGCCGTTTCGTCTAACTCGCCCTGACCGTCCAATTCCCGGCAAAGCCTGGGCACGTCCAACAGGTCGGTGTTTGACAGCCGCGCTGGCGTCGCTGCGGGGGTGAGCCAGACGATCACAAACCCCGTGGCATACAACGCCAGGAAACCGCCCAGACGACCACCGGTTGAAACGATACTGCTGGCCGTGCCACGCCATTCGAATTGCACCCACTTGCTAACAACGCTTGCGCCCGTGGGATAGGCACCGGCCTGTGCAAAGCCAAACCCCAGTCGCAACACGATCAACATGACGAAACCAAATGCCAACCCCGTGAGCGCTGTGAAGAGCGACCACATCAGGACGTAGGTGGTCAACATCACGCGTGAACCAAAGCGATCGGTAAGCCACCCGGCCGGGACCTGGCCCAACGCATACGATCCAAAGAAGCAGCCCAGCATCCAGCCGGTTTGCCAATCCGCCAATCCGAGGTCTTCCTTGATGAAGCCTTCCGCAAACGAAATGCAGAAACGATCGAGGTAAAGCAGGACGGCCATCAACGCGGTGGTGCCGACCACCCAGTGTCGCACGCTGGTCGTCTTGACGGCAGGCAGAGGCTCGTTCATTGGTTCATTGATATCCATGGCATCGGTCAGTACTTTCCGTCCCGGCTTTCAAAATGTGTCGGTTTACCGAGGTCTTCACCGCCGCGGGCGATCCAGTCGGCCGTCCAACGAATCATCTGGTCGAGCGATACCGTGGGCCGCTGAAACAGCCGGTGGCTCCGGGTGGCATTGCTGAGCAGTGCATCGACCGCTTCGGTCCCCACAAAACGGACGCGCTTATTGAGTTGCTCGGCCAACCGCTCGCTGACATCACGAATGCGGAAGAACTCGGGACCGGCGATATTCAGCACACGCGGTGGGCTCTCGGCAACCAACAGCGACTGCAAGGAGACGGCATTGGCCTCCGACTGCCAGATGACGTTTGCACTGCCAATGGACACGTCGATCGGCTTGTCCTCCACGATCTTCCTGGCCAGGTCGACCAGCACACCATACCGCAACTCGACAGCGTAGTTCAGTCGCAGCGAGACCACCGGCGTGTTATTCAGGCAACTAAAGTACTCGAAGATCCGTTCGCGTCCGAGGATCGTCGATGCGTATTCGCCAATCGGCGCCGGCGAATCCGATTCGACCGAACCCATCCCAGACGCCGAAGTCAGACCATACACGTTCCCTGACGAGAATACCGCGATGCGACTGTCGGGAAAGCGCTGGCCGACCAGCGCCGGCAGATGGCAATTCATGGCCCACGTCAACGCGGGATTCGCCGTGGCACCAAACTTCATGCCGGCCATGAAAACGACATTTTCCGCATCCGGCAAGCGGTCGATCGCAGCGGGGTCTAACAGGTCGCAGCAAACGGTCTCGACATTCCAACAGTTGAGCCGGCGCTGCAAACCCGGAGTGGAGAAACGTGAGACCCCGATCACGCGACGCGAAATGCCGGCCGCGTCGGATGCGCGCCGTGCCATTCGGGCCAGCGTCGGGCCCATCTTACCGCCAACGCCTAAGACGAGAATATCCCCCGTCAACTCGCCCATGGCCTTCACGACGCCTTCGGTCGGCTCGCTCAGCCCCGCCTCCAGTTCCTCAACCGTCGTCGGCGCAGGGAGGTCGTTAAAATTCATCATGGATTCCAGGAAATCGGCAGCGCGGCGAGCAATTCCAGCCCCTTGTTTAGCGGTTGAGGCGCGCGAAAGAAAGCCGCTGTGGTCAAAAACGGGCAAACCATTGGACCGCTCAGGCAACCCTGAACAGCAACGGCCAGAGATACGGCACAAAGATGACCACGCCGACAATTACGGCGCCGCCGGCAGCAACCAGGACCGCGCCGCTGGCGATGTCCAGGGCAGAGCCGAGAGCGGGGTTGTGATGCTCGTCAACCGCCTTGGCCATCGACTCCAGCGCGCTGTTGAACAACTCGGCAACCAGGACTCCGGTGATGCACAGCGCCAGCAGACACCATTCGCCCGGCGCCACACGCAGCGCGCCGGCGAACGTCACGACCACGGCCGCCGCCAGTCCATGGATCAGGAAGCTGCTTTCTCCAGCCACACCGTGCCAGACACCGCGAAACGCATCCGCGAATTTGGAGACCCACGTACGCTTGTGGCCAGTTTGCGTGTGATCCGACTGCGCGCCGTCGGTCGACCTGTCCCCGGCTTGCTTATCGCCAGCTTGTCTGTCATGGGGTGTTAAGTCCATCCCGCCTACTCCAAGCCATAGGCGCCGGCCGGCGGAATGGTCACACCACCCACGCGGCCCAACTTGCTGCTTGGCAAGAAACGGGGTTCGATGGCAAAACTGATGCCAACATTGTCGCGGCTGGAATCAACGTAGCCACCGATCCGCAGCAAGACAGACTCGCCCACCCGCGTTACGGCCAGGTTTTGCCCGATCGTACCGACTTCGCCAAAGTCGACCGAGGCGGCGCCGGAGAGAATCCACTTGTCGGTCATTCGATAGGAGAGCGCCGCGGTCAGAATACTGCTGCTGATCGGTCCTTCAATCGACCGCATTCCCAAATAGACGCTACCGCGTTCCGGGCGTGTGATCCGGCCACCCAGCGAGATCGTTCGTAATCCATCCGCAAATGTATCGGCGTACCCGTCCGAAAGCAGTGTCAATCGATCGCCCACGTGCCAACGGAAGTCGTAATTGAGTAGACCAAACGGCTCGTCAAAGTTGTCACGCGATGCCTTGGGAAAGTAGCTTCCCTCGATATTGAGCACGATCCAATCGACAATGCGTTCATGACCCGGCATACCGCGTTTGGTCTGCCAGCGCTGGCGAATGGCCGATTTGAGAAGCATCAGATCGTCAGCGATGGCAGTGCTGGGTGCGGTGACGGCACTTTGCATCCCGCTGCGAAACGCATAGTTGCGTTCGTCGAAACGCCGGGGCACATCACCGCCGGGAACGCCCATAAACGTGTCGAAATAGAAACGCCGACGAAAGGCCTCCACGGAGTCGTCGTCCAACTCTTCGTAGAGAGGAAACTGGTCGATATCCTGGTCCGCGTCGGCATACAGGAATTCCGTCTCGAAGGTGACTTTATGCGCAAGCCCGTTCAGGTTCAGCAACTCGCTGCGGACTCCAGGTTCGACTCGCCACATCGGTAGGCTCGCCCGCATGCCGGTCTGCCCCAAGGCCCGGGTGAGCGACTGGCCGTCGCGATCCTCGCCAATATTGAATAGCTCGCCCAACGCATAGGGGACCACCTTGATCCCACCCAACTGGATCGGCCAGTCAATTTCCTGTCGCGTACTGACATGGATCCCTTCGACCTCCTTTTCCCATGCGAGTGGATCGAATTTGGCCACCTCGGATGGGTTGATCGCACTCGGAGGCTCGGCGACACGGAGGTTGGCGTAACCAACATGCGAATGGGCGCTCCACGTCAAGTGATCGCCCAACAGCGATTGCCCGAGCAAGTAATGATCGAAACGCGGCAGCCATTCGGTCTGGGTAAAGAAATCGTTGGTGCGTACGGACGCGCGAACTCCCCACGTGCTGTTGAGCACATACCGCTTGAGGTAAATCGCTGTGTCCTCGTCCTTCTGTTGATCCCATTCGTACTCGTAGTATTCTTCCAGAAAGTTGCGGTCGCTTATCAACCCAACTTGCGCCGTAAACTGGTACCCGTTGGCCAGGTGATGACGGTGCCGCATCAGCAGGCGGCCGCGATATTCTTCCTCCGGGATAAGTGCGCGGCGGTCGAGCCCCAAATTATCCAGGCCGCTGTCCTTAATGCCCCACGCGTCCACGAAGCCAGTAACGGGTCCGTTAAAGTGGAACAGCTCGGTCCGCTCGTAGGAAAACTTGGTGCCGAGCCCGAAGCCGCGGTCGCTCAGCCAGTCCGTGGAGAACGTCCACTTGGTCCCGTCGGCAGGGTTTTTCCAACCCAAGACCTGGTACGTGTCCCAGTCAACAAGAATCTGCGTGCCGAACACGTCGTCGCGCCGCACGCCAATGCGGTCCACATAGAACGAAGGTTTGGTCAAATCGGTCGCCATGACCGGCCAGTAGAAGACGGGAATGCCACCCACGTAGAGCAAGTTGTTTCGGCTGGTGGCGAACATCTCGTGCTCGACCGCCGGTTCACCCGTGCGATAGTCGACCGCCGCGCCTCCCGTAAAGGGATCGACCTGGGGGCGCTGGTTGTCCTGAAAGGTGATCGTTTCGGCCTGCATCCAATACCGAGGAACGCCCATGCGGCTGGAGGTAAACGCGGCACCGTATGCGACGAAGCTCTGGGCATTCAATTGCTGCAGGACATCCGCTTTGATGCGCAGCAGCCCCTCGTAATCCTCGACCGGCGTCAACGCTTCGGCATTGCGAATAACGCCCGTATTTTCGTTGGCGTGATAGTACATCTGATCGGCATAGATCACGCGGTCGCCTTCTGTGTAGACAATGTTGCCTTCCAGATAAAACTCCCAGCGTCCTGCGCCGCCGTCCGCCGATTGAATTGACTGCCCGTCGGTATTCAAGCTGCCGATGGCGGTCGTCCAGGCCACAACGCGATCGGCTTCGATCGTCACGACGTCGCTGGTCAATCCCGGCACATTCTCGATGCCGCTGATCCGGACGCGAACGCCCGGACTGATGGCCACGACCGTTTCGTTGGGATCGGCGCTGGGGTACGACTGCAACTGTGGCGGCACGCTCGTGCGGCCTGTGATGCTGACACTGCGCGCCATCGCCGGGGCGGCCGCGGTCGGTGTGAATTGAGGCGGCAGTGACCCC
>JAUIHJ010000559.1 GCA_030432015.1 bacterium | reverse complement strand
GGTTGTTGACCCAGGCTGGCACGCCGAGGTGCTGTCTGGTGGCGAAATATTATTGAATCAACCGCGCGGGACGTCGAGGAGGGATCTCGCGGACAATGCCACGCCGGCCGCCGCCCCCGCTTCCGGACCCTCAGGCATGGACATCTTGGTTGCGGATGAATCAACACCAGCGCCTCCGGACGCCGCGCCGCCCGATCCGATCTTGCTGGAGATCTTTAACAACCATTTCGCCGGAATTGACGATCAGATGGGGATCACGCTGCGCAATACATCGAGCAGCGTGAACGTGAAAGAGCGACTGGACTTTAGCTGCGCGTTATTCACCCGCGAGGGCAACCTGGTCGTCAACGCACCGCACATTCCAGTTCACCTCGGCGCGATGGCGGAGACCGTCAAAGAAGTCCTGGCTGCCAATCCGGACCTGCGGCCCGGTGACGTGATCGTGACCAATGATCCCTTTCGTGGCGGCTCGCACCTGCCCGACATTACCGTGGTCACCCCGGTCTTTGCAGCGACCAGCGGCGACTTGCGGTTCATCACGGCGAGCCGCGCGCACCACGCCGAACTGGGTGGAATCACGCCCGGATCGATGCCTCCGTTCTCGTCCAATCTGGCTGAAGAAGGCGTGCTGATCCGCAACTTCAAAGTGCTCGACGCCGGCAGGTCACGGCAGGACGCCCTCCGCCGCCTCCTGCTGTCGGGACCGCATCCGTCCCGCGCCGTCGCAGACAACCTGGCGGACATCGCCGCGCAAGTTGCCGCCAATCATCAGGGAGCGGTCGACCTGCAGCGACTGGTCGATCGGTACTCGTGGCCCGTTGTACGCACCTACATGAAGCACATGCAGGCGGCCGCCGAGCAGAAGACGCGTGCGGCGCTGAAGCGGTTACCGGACGGAAAACGCACCTTCACCGACTACCTGGACGACGGGTCGCCGATCGCCGTAGCGCTAACCGTCACGGGCGACCGAGCGGTCATCGACTTCGCCGGCACCGGTCGCGTGCTGCCCGGAAACCTCAACGCGAATCGGGCGATCGTGACGGCGGCGGTTATGTATTGCCTGCGGCTGTTGATCGACGAAGACATACCGCTCAACCAAGGTGTCCTGGCGCCGGTCGAGATCAAGCTGCCCGAGTGCCTGTTGAATCCACCGTCGCAACCGCAAGCCGAGCAGTGTCCGGCCATCGTGGGCGGCAACGTGGAAACGTCGCAGCGAGTCGTCGACGCGTTGCTGGGAGCGTTTGGCATCGCGGCCGCCAGCCAGGGAACCATGAACAATCTGCTTTTTGGCGATGATCGCTTCGGATACTACGAGACAATCTGTGGCGGCAGCGGCGCGACGGCGATCGCCCCTGGTGCGGATGCCGTTCACAGCCATATGACCAACACACGTTTAACAGATCCGGAGGTGCTCGAGCACCGTTACCCGGTGCGCTTGCGACGATTCAACGTGCGTCGCAATTCTGGAGGGTCGGGTCTGCATCGGGGCGGCGATGGCGTGGTCCGCGAAATCGAGTTCCTGCGCGACCTGAGCGTCTCCATCTTGTCGCAACGCCGAGGTCCCTTTCCACCCTATGGTTGCGAGGGTGGACAGCCCGGCGCGGTCGGCGCCAACACGCTGATCCGGCATGACGGGACGGTCGAACGGCTCGCCAACCTGGCCCAACTCAGCGTGCAGGATGGCGATCGATTGATAATCGAAACTCCCGGCGGCGGCGGGTTCGGCAGTCAGGGCGCGCCGGACAACGCACCGCCGGCGTCGCGCACTGACGACGGTACCGGCGGATCAACGTCATGACTCGGCAGCGAAGTCACGGCCGCGACGGGATGCGATCGTCACGACGACCATCCCCAGCAACATCAAGCTGGCCGCCACCAGGTAGGGCGCCGCAAGCTGGAACTTGAGCAGCGGGATCCCGAATGCGGACCCCAAGATGCGAGCTAACGAGCTAACGCTCTGCCCGACGCCGAGAACTAACCCTTGCCGCTCTGGATCGCTACGGCGGGACAACAACGAATTCAGACTCGGCTGCATGAAGGAAAACCCTGCCACGATCACCGTCAACGCGCCGAACAGCAGTCCGACGGATCCGATCATCGTCGCCACGATGACCAGGCCAAAGCCGAGCACTTCCGCCAACGCACCGCTCGCTGCCAACGTCCCCTCGTGGATCCGTCCGGCAAGCCGTCGGACGATCCCACCCTGAACCAGGGCAAGTGTGAAGCCGATGTAGGCGAAACTCAGACAGACCGTGCGACGACTGAATTCGAAGGGCGAATCCGGCAGTCGATCGCCGCCGTAGATCAGCAATGACAGTGTCGTTTCGAAATTGGCAAACGAAAAAATGCAGACAAAGATTGCCAACAGCACAAGCGCGACCGACGGGACGGACATGGCCTGGCGAAAACGCGCTACGTCAAAGATCTTGTGGCCGGCCTTTTCGCTGCCTGCGTGTTTCGATTCGGGCAACAGAAAGATCGCCAACACCAAGGCGATGGCCGAAAGTCCGGCCGCCACGTAACCAGGCCACGGCCCGGGCGCGGATGCCCGATCCGGGGCTGCGAGGAAGCCGAGCAGCGGACCAAAGGTGAAGCCCAACCCGAACGCCATGCCGATCAAGGCCATACCCTTGGGGCGTTTTTCCAGGGTTGTCGTGTCGGCGATGTAAGCTTGGGCGGTTGAGATCGTCGCGCCAGCCATTCCCGCGCCAATCCGAGAAATAAACAGTAGCCAGAAGCTCTGCATCACCGTCGAAATGCCGAACATGGCGTAAAAGACGATGGAACTGGCCAAGCCCACCATCAATACCGGACGTCGGCCGATTCGATCGGAGAGTCGACCCCACAACGGCGCGCAGAAGAACTGCATCACGGAAAAACTGGCCATCAGCGCGCCCAACTGCCAACCCGATTCGTCCAACGCCATGTCGTCGGCGTAGATGGGGAGCAGTGGAATCACAATCCCAAACCCTAACAAGTCGATAAAGACTGTCAGGAAGATAACCAGCAATGAACCCTTGCGCGGTGACTTTTCCATTCCGTACCTGATGCCGTAATTGTTCGCCAGCGGCAAACCGAGTTGCCGCGCGGCGAACTGCACAGAGAGGCAGCCCACCGCCGTTTACGTAAACGCATCATCTTAGTTCGCGCCGCCTGCCAGAGGCAGGGGGTGTCGACATTGGGCCGCGCTTCAGCCCCCCAATCCAAGAGGGATCGGATTCTCGCCCAAGTGCGAAAAATTGCGTACGCCTCAGCCGATCTGGCGGTTGCCTTTTGCGGCAGCCCTGGAATTCGTATGATGCGTCCATGTTGAATACTTCATTCGAAGAACGTCGGCAACTGGAAGAGCTCAGCGGCGAGTCGCTGGCCCAATGGCAGCTCGGCCGGTTGAGCGAGTTGCTGCGTAAGATCCTCCCGCACAATCGGTTTTATGCGGCGAAACTCGCCGGGATCGAATTGCCGCTCAGGGAGTTGGCCGACCTCGATCGTCTGCCATTTACCCACAAGGACGAGCTGGTTGGGAGCGGTCATCAAAGCGACTTCGCGGCGAACTTGACGTATCCTGTCGAACAGTACACGCGGTTTCACCGCACGTCGGGAACGCGCGGTCATTCGTTGGTGGTGTTGGACACCGCCGGCGATTGGCAGTGGTGGATCGACACCTGGCAGTTTGTCTTGGACGCGGCGGAACTTGGTGCTGAGGATCGCGTCTTTCTGGCATTTTCTTTCGGCCCGTTTATCGGATTCTGGAGTGCCTTTGATGCCACCGCCGCGCGCGGCGCACTGGTCGTACCTGGCGGCGGATTAAGCACCCTCGCGCGGATCGAGATGATTCGATCCCATCACATCACGGTCCTCCTCTGCACGCCAAGTTACGCGCTGCACATGGCTCAGGTGGCTCAGGAACACCAGATCGACATTGCCTCGTTAGACGTCCGCCGGATCATCGTGGCTGGCGAGCCCGGTGGTTCGATCCCCGCGATGCGGAGTCAAATTGAGCGTGCCTGGAATGCCCGGGTGATTGACCACAGTGGTGCCTCGGAAGTCGGCCCCTGGGGCTATGCCGATGCACAGCAGCGCGGCTTACATGTCGTCGAGAGCGAGTTTATCGCCGAGTTCTTCTCGGTCGAGTCCGGTGGGCACGCCGGCGAGGGCGAATTGGCGGAACTCGTGCTGACGACGTTGGGACGGATCGGTAGCCCTGTGATACGATATCGTACCGGCGACCTGGTTCGCCCGACCTGGAAAACGGAAGGCGGCAATCGCTTCGTTTTGCTCGATGGGGGAGTGCTGGGGCGTGCCGACGATATGATGATTATTCGCGGCGTCAACATTTTTCCGTCGTCGATCGAACAGATCCTCCGCAGCTTCCCCGAGGTAATCGAGTATCGCATGACCGCGAATCGCGCCGGGCAAATGGACTCGTTGGCCATCGAGGTCGAGGATCGCCTGAACAAGCCAGAAAGAATTGCCAAGGAACTTCATCTGCGATTGGGTCTGAATGTGGACGTGCGCGCCGTCGCGACGGGAACGCTTCCCCGCTTTGAAGCCAAGGGCAAACGATTTGTGGATCAACGATGAGCACACCAACCGTTTTCAACGATTTCATTCGCAGCAACGTCGATTCCATTCGACGGCATTTTCCGGCGTTGGCGCGATCCGTCGAGGGACGGCCGGCGATCTATTTTGATGGCCCGGCGGGGACGCAGGTTCCGCAATCGGTGATTGACGCCATGGCCGATTATCTTCGCTATCGCAACGCCAACCACGAAGGGGTCTTCGTGACTAGTCGCGAGAGCGATGCAATGCTGCACGAAGCGCACTGCGCGGTCGCCGACCTGCTGGGCGCCGACGACCCCGATTGCATCTTCTTTGGACAGAACATGACGTCGCTCACCTTTGCGATGTCCCGTTCGCTGGCGCGAACGTGGCAGCCAGGGGATGAAGTTGTGGTCACTCGGTTGGACCACGACGCCAACGTGTCGCCTTGGGTGATGGCGGCCGAGGACGCCGGCGCAACGGTTCGTTATGCCGGGATCAACGCGTCCGATTGCACGTTGGATCTGGATGATTTTCGTGCCCAAATCAACTCCAAGACGCGACTGGTCGCGGTGGGATGCGCTTCCAACGCGAGTGGCTCGGTGAACCCGGTTCGCGAGATATGCCAGTGGGCTCGAGCGGTCGGTGCGGTTACGTTTCTGGACGCCGTTCATTTCGCGCCGCACGACAGGGTGGACGTTGTTGACTTTGGCTGCGACTTCCTGGCGTGCTCGGCATATAAATTCTTTGGCCCGCACACCGGCATCATGTGGGGCCGTCGCGAGCTGCTCGAAGAACTCGTTGCCTACAAGGTGCGCCCTGCCTCGAACGAGTTGCCCGGCAAGTGGATGACGGGTACGCAAAGCCATGAATCCATTGCGGGAACTCTGGCGGCCGTCGAATATCTCGCCGATTTAGGGCGGGAGGCCGCCGGTGATCACAACCTTGCCAGACGCGATGCCCTCAGTTCCGCGTACGCAGCCATTTCGATTTACGAACGTGATCTGGTCGGGCACCTACTGGCCGGTCTGGCCCGCATCGATGCGGTCAACGTGTGGGGCATCACCGACATCGCCCGCCCCAATGCGTTTCCCGTACCGCTCATCCGGCTCGACCCGCCGGTGATCGGCAGCTTCTTCCCAACGCACGGTGAAGATCGCGTGGTGCTCGCGCCGGGTGACATG
>JAUIHJ010000558.1 GCA_030432015.1 bacterium | reverse complement strand
CGGCGACCGACCGAGGTGCGGTCCAGGCCGTTGTGGAGGGGTGTCGCGACAAGAATTTTGGCCTGCGTTCGATGATTCATACCGTCGTAGAAAATGAACTGTTCGTCAGTCCGTAGGCATTGTCCGTCCGTCGGACGACGAAGAAAGGTCAAACCTATGTCAAGCAGCGTCCTTAATCGGCGGACTTTTCTGCGCGGGACCGGGGTCGCGATGGGCCTGCCATTGCTCGACGCGATGGTCCCCGCAACCGCCCGGGCTGCCGATGCCGAGTTACGCGACGTTGGTGTGCGGCGGATGCTCGCGATCTGCGCACCCTTGGGCATCCACACCCCTTTCTTGTTCCCGCAAAAATCGGGCATCGATTACGAGGTCACGCCCTACCTGGAACCGCTCCAGGAACTTCGCGATCGATTTACCGTCATCTCCGGTGTGCACCACCCGGACGTCGATGGCGGGCACTCGGCCGAGCAGAGTTTTCTGACGGGCGCGGCACACCCGGGGCAGCCGAGCTTTCGCAATACGATTTCCGTCGATCAGTTTGCTGCCGAACGGATTGGCCACCTGACGCGGGTGCCATCATTGGCCCTGTCCGCCAATAACTCCGGGCTCTCGTACACGCGGGCGGGTGTGCGCATCCCTCCGGAAACGCGACCATCGCGGCTGTTCGCCCAACTGTTCCTGGAAGGTTCGGCATCGGAAAAGCAGGCCCAACTTCGTCGAATTCAGGACGGACAGAGCATTATGGATCTGGTGCGCGAGCAGACCGCGCAGGTGACGCGCGCGATCGGCCACGAGGACCAGCGGACGCTCCAGCAGTATTTCAGTAGCGTGCGCGAATTGGAGCAGCGCTTAATCAGCGCCGAACAATGGGCGCATCGCGCCAAACCCAAGGTCGATCGGGAGCCGCCGACGGACATCGAGGATCGTGCCGATTTCACCGGGCGGATGGAGTTGATGTATGACCTGATTTTTCTGGCCTTCCAAACCGACTCGACCCGCCTGATTACGTTCTGTGGCGCGGGCGGAAACGAGGTCGTGTCGTTGGCGGGGGTCGATGACGGTTGGCATAATCTCAGCCACCACGGCAAAGATCCGGAAAAGATCGACCAGTTGTCGATTATCGAGCGCGAGGAAATGCGGCTCTTTGCCGCCCTGTTGCAGAAACTGCGTGACGCCCAGGAAGGCCCGCATTCGCTGCTCGATCAGACCGCCATTGTCATGGGGTCGAATTTAGGTAACGCGTCGAGCCACAGCAATGTCAACCTGCCAATCATCGCAGCGGGTGGCCGATTCGGGCATGGACAGCACTTGGCCTTCGAGCCTGCCAAGGCACCGCCGCTGTGCAATCTGTTCGTCTCGTGCCTGCAGCATCTAGGCTTGGATGTCGACACGTTCAGCAGCGGGGCCAGCACGCTGACGGGTCTGGCTGTGTCGTAGACGCGGACTGAATCAATGTGCTATTCGGGTTGGGGCAGGACCGGGCGTCTAAGTTCTTCAAATTGCGCGACTCGTAACCCGACGCGTCAGTTTTGAATTCGTGCTATTCCGGTAACCTCGCCCCGAATTCAACGAGCCATCGTCCTTGCCCACACACACCGTCAGTTGGACAGGCAACGTTTTCGCCGACAGGCCGTTGTTCCGCAGTTGAATCGAATGGGCGGCGAAAAACGAGCCGGTCCCCGATGGTTGCCGAATTGCACTCGGTCCTTTCGACAATCGCAACTTCGAAACGCGTCTGCGAGGGATCAACTGCAAACGGTGGCATCAACACAAAGGCATCCCTCACGCGCGTTTGGAGCTTCGATTTCACAAAGATCTTAGCGTCAAGAAGTTGGCGTCTGGAGGCTCTCTTCAACTGCCGCGCCGAGGGCCAACGCGGCAGAAAATGCCCCCCATGACGAAACGACAACCGGAGAAACGGAGCCGCTCAAACGACCGTCTCGATCCTGCGTCGTAGACCGGCCGCCTTTGACAGCAATCGATCGCCCGGCCTTCACTTGAGGATGGACTTGTCTGATATCCCCGTCGGTTCAACTTCACTGCGGGGGTTCGACAGCAACGGAATTCTGAATGGTGTCTGCGATATGTTTGACGACGGTAACATCCTGGACCCCAACCTTGCTGCTTCGATTGCGTCCCGTGGTCAAATTCAAGCGGATGACGATACGACGCTTGGGTTGGGCAGCACGGATTTCACAGGGTAGCACGCCACCCAGTTCGCCCTGACGGGCCTCGCCGGTCTAAGTCCGCATCGCTGCTCGTCGGTCGCCTCGTCCGGCGGAGCGTTCATGCATGACGGCGGATTCTGGCGTCGCCCAGGCTTTCGCGGCGGTTGCCAGAACCGTTACAACACAGGCATCAAGTCCGAAAGTCCGACAACGTACGAGTTTTCCGATCAATGAATCGCTGAGGTCCGACAAATGAGCGAACAGCAAAAGGTCTCCGTTCCGTTTTGGTATTGGGTGATCGCCGTGATTGCGCTGTTGTGGAATCTCATGGGATGCACGATTCTGTTCACTGAAGTCTTCGCGCAGGAGTCCATGATGGAGTCGATGACGGAGGCGCAAAAGGAGTGGGCGCGTTCGACCCCCAAGTGGATCTATCTCGTCTTTGCGATTTCCGTGAGCACCGGCATTGCTGGAAGCATCTGCTTGCTGGTGCGGAAGAGATCGTCGGTGCCGTTGTTTATCACAAGCGTCGTTGCCGTGTTGATTCAGATGGGGTACACGATGTTGCTGGCCGGGGGCTTGCAAATCATGGGGCCATCCGGGGCAGTGATGCCGACGATCGTTATTCTGTTGGCGATTTCGTGGCTATTGTTCTCGCTCTATTCCAAGAGCAGAGGGTGGTTGCTTCCACCTGGTTGAGTTGCGGCATCGTCCACCATCGACCGCGTCGTGGCACGGCAATATCAACCCTGCGGGCATTGCCGCCGCCGGCCGATTCGAGCATGAACAACTCGTGCGCGTCGAACCAGGCAAGGCACAGCCTCACGGCAATCGGTTTAATGCGTGCCTGCGGCATTCGGGGTTTGGAAGTCGACACCTAAGTTGCCGGGCCAGCGCGCCAGCCGGCCTGGATCGGTTGCAGGCACTTGCGGGATCAAGGTGCTACTCGGGCTGCGGCATCGTACCTTCGTTGCCAAACGTCTCGACAAACGGGGCTTTGCCTTCCCACGTAAGGTTGATTTCCACATCATCCCGTGCCTCGTCGACCTGGAGCGTCAAACCCGAAGTGGCAGGGTCGGCATATTTCTTGGGTGCGAACCACTTCATTGCGCTGGGGCCCTGGCTCTCGTTGGAAATGACGGCCACTTTGTGAGTGCCCAGCACGCAGCCGTCCTGTTCCGTATACGTTGTCAGTTGAAATGATCCGTCGGGGCCGATTTCCGCCGAGGCGGACCGTTCGTCGCTGGGAATCACTTGGACGAAACCTCGCGTCAACGGTTTTCCGTCGATGAGAATCTTGCCTGAAACCGGGACACGCGCGGCCGAGTCGTCGCCGCAGCCGGCCAGTAGCAGTGCCGTGGTGGCGACAACGAATGACCAACGATATCTGTTCATGTATTGAACCACGCTCTGGTTGCTCCTAAGGGGCGCTGACCGATTCACCGTCATTCCGTGTCGACAATGCGCGGTAGGTCGGCAGATCGATATTCTCGGCGATGAATTGCACATGTCCGTCTGCGAAGGCGAACATGACCCCGCCTGGATGCAGGCTGGCGAAGGCGCCATTGAGCCTCGTGCCGTAGGGCGCTGTCGTGATGCCCTGGCCAGGCGGCGTGTTCGGAGGATTCACGGTCGAACGCAAAGAATGGTGGCGGCTGCCCATCGTCCAGATGTTGTAGACCTCATCCAGGTGGCCATCGAAGGTCTCACCATAGATCACGGTGTTACTGGTGCCGTCGAGCAAGTGGGCATGATTGAATGTATCCTTGTAGACATAGATTCCCGTGTTGAAGACCTTCATGTTGCCGCTAATGCCCTGGTCCGGTCCCAAGCGGCCGTGCACCATGGCGTAACTGCCGGTGGCAGCCCGGTACCCGCCGATGTCGCGATCCGCTTGAGCGGTATCCGAAGGGCAGGCGACGAATCCGGGACGGCTTCGGACGGCCGCCTGGTTCTGGGCGTTCATGGCGAACGCCAGACTATACAGCCCCGTGTTCAAGTCCATGCTGTCATACAGTGGCTGGTTTTCGAGGAATTGCAACATAAGCGTGAGGGCGCTGGTGCCGACACGCTGGTAATTCGGATTGCCGTTGCACGGCCCGGTGTTGATTCCGTCGCAGCCCAAGCGGCCCGGTGGATAGACCTTGAAGGTCTCTTCATAATTGGCATTGGCCAGCGCGATCTGTTTGAGGTTGTTGCTGCATTGCATGCGCCGCGCCGCTTCCCTCGCAGCCTGGACGGCAGGCAGCAACAACGCCACGAGGATGCCGATGATGGCAATCACAACCAGCAATTCGACGAGCGTAAAGCCACGTTTGATTTTCCCCATGGAAGGCTCCTGAAGTGTCACGAATCTGAACCGGGAATCAGTGAAATTTAATGACGCCGTAGCAACTGTCAGTGGCAAGCATCCGACCAACCAAGTGGCGTCTCAACCGGCCTTCTGCAGTCGCCGGCGCCAACCCAGTAGGTGTAATCTGCGGCGACACTTCGTGCAAGGGGCGCGGGTGACGGTACAGGGCGGCGCCCGGCAAGTTCTTGTTGCTCGATGGCCTTTGCATGCGGTAAGATGGCACTGCCACTCCACACGTGGCATCCCCGCGGCTCCCCTCCGATCTTCACCCACCGGTGAATCGTAATGCATCGCCCTGCCCTGCTGCTTGCCATCGCCGTACTCATGCGTCTGCAGTGCGTTGCGGTGACCTCCGACGCGGCCGAGCCGGTCGACTACCAGCGGCAAATCAAGCCACTCTTGGCAGACCACTGCTTGAGCTGTCACGGTGCCCTGCAGCAGCAACAAGAGTTACGTCTGGACACCGTCGCTTCGATGAAGGCAGGCGGTGCGAGTGGTACTGCGGTCGTTGCTGGTGACCCTGCGGCGAGCCTCTTGATGCAAGTGCTCGATGGCCAAGCCGGCTTCCAGATGCCACCCGATGGCGAAGGCACGCGGCTGACGGCAAGTGAAATCAGCCTTATTTCAAGGTGGATCGAAGAAGGCGCCGATGGACCGGCGGACGAGTTACCGACCGCCGCTTCCAGAGTTGCCGAAGGATTTCGAGCCAATCTGGGGCCGCAACCCGGTCGATGCATTCGTCGCCGCGTCACACCGCCAACACCGTGTGACGCCGCAGCCGCCGGCACCCAAGGAGGTGCTGTTGCGACGATTGTATCTGGATCTGGTCGGCGTGCCCCCGACGCCTGTCGAGTTGCATGCGTTTCTCCGAGACGACGCGGCGCTGGCGTATGAGAACGTCGTTGATCGGCTGCTGGCCGATCCCCGTTACGGGCAACGATGGGGACGGCATTGGATGGATATCTGGCGGTACAGCGATTGGTACGGGCGACGCGCGTCCAATGAAATTCGCTACAGCCAGCGGCACATCTGGCGCTGGCGGGACTGGATTATCGCATCATTGAACGAAGACAAAGGCTACGACCAGATGCTGGTCGAGATGTTAGCGGGTGACGAAGTCGCCCCGACAGACCCGGATGTCCTGCGGGCTACCGGCTTTCTCGGGCGGAACTGGTACAAGTTTGATCGCAACACGTGGTTATTTGA
>JAUIHJ010000557.1 GCA_030432015.1 bacterium | reverse complement strand
ACATCGATTGCCGCACGACGATGACCTGTCACCCGCGGGGGCCGTTTTCCTCAAAAAACGGTCCCCGTTTTTACGTGCACGTTCGCTGGCCTGGGCTGGCACGTCGACCCAGTGTGGCTCGACGTCCTGCGAAGGGCTCGCCTAGGATTCTCTCCTTCATCGCGCAAGCAGACAGCGCGGCTTCAAGTATAGGCTGGGCGGATACACGCCGTCGCAATTGCAGCTTGAGCCCCACTTTCCGCAAGACTGACGTTTCTGCACTCGTGCGCGGTTCGCGTGCGAGCTGTTTGGGATGGACGCCGTTTTGGCACTCCACCGCGTCCCACAACATGGTTTTTACGCAAAGTCGCGGCTGTCGTCATTGGAGAGTTTTGCGGTCGGCAACAGTCCATCGCTTCGGTCGCGTGCCATCTGGTGCAAACCCGCGATCGCCTTCGCTGTTAGGCGACGGGTGTTGGTAGAATCTCTCGTAGTTCAATGTCGTTCTCTTCGGTGGAGAACGGCGACGTAACAACCTGCCGTTTCGCGGACTGAATTGTACAATTGAGCCATGGCCACAACGAATGAAATCCTCACTGGTGCCCAATCTCTCCCCTCGTCGGAGCGTGCGTAGCTGATTGCTCCCCTATGGGATAATGTCTCTCCCTCTGACTGGGTTCCGCCGGACGCATAGTGGATCACCGAGGCCAACCGGCGCAGCGACGCGTATGATTCCGGCGAAATGACCGGCACCTCTTGGGCTGAGGTCCGTGAGCGTGCCCGCCGGAAGGCCGGACTTGATGGCTAACGTCATCATTTGCTCAGGCGCTGAGGTTGACTACACCGAATCGCTGACGTGGTATGCCGAACGTAGCGTCGACGCCACCAACGATTTTGACGCCGAGTTTGATCGGGCCTTGGTACAAATTGCAGCTGATTCAGTACGCTTTCCGCTATGCGATGCTCGCCACCGGTATTTTCTGTTGCGCCGATTTCCGTTTCGCATCATCTATTGTGCGGCCCCGGTCAATATTCCTTCCATCGACCAACGGTCACCGAACTCAGGGCCAAGGTTGCGCGAGTTGAACGTCTTCTGCGTTGCACCCACGAACGACCACAGCAGCCTGAATATCACCCTCGGCAGCGTTTCAATTTCCGGTCTTCAGCAGCTACAATGGGAAACGATATACCGCTTCCACCAACTGGCTGCCGTTCCCAGACCCCACAGCAGTCCTGCCCCACCGCAGACCTTCCCATTGGCTGGCTTCCCAAGACGCCGTTCCGTTCCCCGCACACTGTGATCCCCGAGCACTGTGACCTATGCCCACCTCGCGATCCTTCCTTGCCCAACGCAGCATGCCGCCCGCAGATCGCCGCACAGCGATCAGACGCCGCCTGGCAGTCTTGGCATTCGTACTTCCGGTCGCTTGGTCGCTGAGCATTTTTTCAGCCGCCGCCGAGCCGCAGGTCGATTTCAGTCGCGACATTCTTCCCCTGTTGTCGGACCGTTGTTTCCAATGCCACGGTCCGGACGAAGCAAATCGTGAGGCCGGCCTGAGGCTGGATCAACGCGCTGGTGCCACAGTCGTGTTGGACTCCGGCGAAACCGCAGTCGTACCAGGCAAGGCCGACGCCAGCGGACTCGTCCAGCGGATCACATCGACTGATCCCGACCTCCGGATGCCGCCAGTGGATTCGGGCAAGACGTTGAGCCCGGCCGAAATCGCCCGCCTCAAGGCCTGGATCGACGCCGGCGCCCCGTGGTCGCTGCACTGGTCCTTCGAGCCGCCGCGTAAATCCGCCGTTCCCGATCCCGTTCCTGGCTGGCAGACGGAGAACAGTGTCGACCGCTTCATCCACGCTCGCCTCCACGAGGAAAATTTGCAGCCCGAGCCTCAAGCCGACAAAGCGGCGCTGATTCGCCGTGCGACACTCGACCTGACCGGCCTGCCGCCCACGATCAAGGAGGTCGATGCATTTCTGGCGGACGCGTCGCCGCTGGCGTTCGAACGTGTCGTGGACCGCCTGCTCGAATCGCAGCGTTACGGTGAACACATGGCGCGGACCTGGTTGGATGCGGCCCGGTACGCCGATACCCACGGCCTGCACCTCGACAACGAACGATCGATCTGGCCCTATCGCAACTGGGTCATCGATGCGCTGAACCGCAACCTGCCTTTCGATCAGTTCACCATCGAACAACTCGCCGGCGACCTGCTCCCCAATCCGACGCTGGAGCAACGCGTGGCGACGGGCTTCAATCGCTGCAACGTCACAACCAGCGAAGGCGGGTCCATTGATGACGAATACTACATGCGGTACGCGGTGGATCGCGTCGAGACCACGGCGACCGTCTGGTTGGGGCTGACCGCCGGGTGCGCCGCCTGTCACGATCACAAATTCGATCCGTTAACGCAGAAGGAGTTTTACCAACTGTTCTCGTATTTCTTCAGCCTGACGGAGAAGGCGATGGACGGCAATGCACTCTTGCCACCGCCCGCGGTCAAGGTACCCAGCCCAGATCAGCTGGCGGCCCAAGTGCGGTTGACCGATCAGTTGGCAACGGTGGGAAAAGAGATTGAGGCGGCAGTTGCGGCGTGGCATTACGAAGATCCGCTGGCTGACAGCCAGCTCGCGCCGCTCGCCCAAGCGGACAAGGTCTGGTTCGACGATGCGCTTCCGGAGGGTGCCACGCCCGCCGGGAACGACGCCGACCCATGGAAGTTCGTCACCGCGCCGGACCACCCCGTCTACAGCGGCGAGAATTCATCGGTCCGCACCGGCACCGGCCTGACGCAACATTACTTTACCGGTGCGAAGGAGCCGCTGCTGGTCGGCGGCAACGATCGGTTGTTTGCCTATGTCTATCTCGATCCCCAGGATCCGCCAGAGACCGTGCAGTTGCAATTCAACGACGGGTCGTGGGAGCACCGCGCATTCTGGGGTGCGGACAAGGCCCACGGCGCGGGCCGCAACAACGCTTCCAATCTTCGCTTGGGGGACTTACCCAAGACGGGCGAATGGGTTCGGCTGGAGGTGCCGGCCGCGGCGGTTGGCTTGAAGGACGGCTCGAAGCTGAACGGTTGGGCCTTTACACAATTTAAGGGTACGGTTCATTGGGACCAGGCGGGAATCGTGACCATCGCACCGCTCAGCGACGAACAGCGCGAGTCGCTGGCCGCCTGGGAGCACTTTCGCGCCACCGTCAAGCACCCACCATTGCCGGCGGAGGTGCAAAAGATCTTGGATGTTGAGAGGGACCAGCGAACGGAAGATCAACGTCGACACGTCACGCGTTACTACCTGCAGCATGTCAATCCAACGTCGCGGGCCCAGTTTGCCGAACCACTGCAGAAACAGACAACCTGGAAGCAGGAGTTGGCCGATCTCGAGAAGGCCATCCCGTCGACGCTGGTCATGGAAGAGCGAACCGAACCGCGACAGGCCCATGTCTTGGAGCGTGGTCAATATACGCTCAAGCGCGAGGCGGTCTCGTCGCGCGTTCCCGAGTGGCTCGGGGCGACGTTGCCCGAAGCGCCTGCCAACCGATTGGGATTGGCGCAATGGCTGGTCAGCCCCAAGCACCCGCTCACCGCGCGGGTCACGGTGAATCGCTATTGGCAACACTTCTTTGGCACCGGATTGGTGAAAACTTCCGAAGACTTCGGGATTCAAGGCGAACAACCGTCGCATCCTGAATTGCTCGACTGGCTGGCGGTGGAGTTCATCGAGTCCGGCTGGAATGTCAAGCGGTTTCACAAGCTGCTGGTGATGTCTGCCACGTACCGGCAGTCCTCGCGGGTAACGCCCGATAAACTGGGAGCCGACCCGCAAAACCGCCTGCTCGCGCGGGGCCCGCGGTTCCGCTTGGATGCGGAAGTGATTCGCGACCAGGCGCTGGCGCTCAGCGGTCTGATGGTGGACGAAATCGGCGGCCAGAGCGTGCGACCGTATCAGCCGGCGGGGCTTTGGAAGCCAGTCGGTTTTGGCGGCAGCAATACCTCGGTCTTTAAGCAGGACACTGGTGCGAAACTGTATCGGCGGAGCATGTACACGTTTTGGAAACGCACCTCGCCGCCTCCCACGATGACCGCGTTTGACGCGCCGGATCGCGAGACCTGCCAGGTACGGCGGGCCCGGACGAACACGCCCTTGCAGGCGCTGGTGCTGATGAACGACGTGCAGTTTATTGAAGCGGCTCGGAAATTCGCCGAACGCGTCATGGAGGACGGAGGTGCGGATGTCGATCAACGGGTGACATTCGCGTTCCGATCGGTCCTCGCCCGGCAGCCCACGTCCAACGAACGCGCCGCGCTGGAGCAGCTCTTCAGCGATCACCTTGCGGAATTCAAGCAGCACCCGGACGCCGCCACGCAATTGTTGGCCGCGGGCGAATCGCCACGCGACGAGACGCTCGAGGCAGCTGAATTAGCCGCCTGGACCATGGTCGCTCACCTGCTGCTCAATCTCAGCGAAACCGTTACCAAAGGTTAGAAGGTCAACTTCATGAATCCGCTCCGCGAAGCCGCCCTTATCGAAACGCGTCGTCACTTTTTTGGTCGCGCCGCGACTGGCATCGGCACCGCTGCGCTCGGTTCGCTGTTGAGCCCCGAACTGTTCGGCGCAACGGCAGGCAAATCGAGCTCGGTGGCCGAGTCGCCCGGCCTGCCCGGACTGCCGCATTTTGCGCCGCGGGCCAAACGCGTCATCTATCTGTTCATGTCGGGTGCTCCGTCCCAATTGGACATGTGGGATTACAAGCCCAAGATGAACGAATGGTTCGACAAGGATCTGCCCGATTCGGTGCGCAACGGCCAGCGCATCACCACGATGACGTCGGGACAGAAACGTTTTCCGATTGCGCCGTCACTGTTCAAGTTCGCCCGGCATGGCAGGCACGGCGCTTGGGTCAGCGAACTCCTGCCGCACACCGCTGGTGTCGTCGATGACTTGGCCGTCATCAAGACGGTTAATACCGAAGCGATCAATCACGACCCGGCCATCACGTACATTCAGACCGGCAGCCAACTTCCGGGTCGCCCCAGCACCGGGGCGTGGCTCTCGTACGGTCTGGGCAGCATGAACCAAAATCTTCCCGCCTTTGTCGTCCTGCATTCGACCGTCAACGGCGGCTTCGGCGGACAGGCGCTGTACGCGCGGTTGTGGGGTGCCGGTTTCCTTTCGACCCGTCACCAGGGCGTCAGCCTGCGATCGACCGGTGACCCCGTGCTGTACCTGTCGAACCCGGAGGGGATGTCGGCTGAGACGCGCCGCCGGATGCTGGACGGTCTATCTCGATTGAACCAGGAGCGGTTTGCCGATGTGGGCGATCCGGAGATTCAATCACGCATTGCCCAATACGAGATGGCCTATCGCATGCAGACTTCGGTCCCCGAATTGACCGATATTTCGCAGGAATCGAATCGTACCTTGGAGATGTACGGGCCCGACGTCAAGAAGCCCGGGACGTTCGCCGCCAACTGCTTGCTCGCCCGTCGCCTGGCAGAGCGCGGTGTGCGATTCACCCAGGTCTTCATTCGCCAGTGGGATCAGCACGGTAACTTACCCAACGACATCAAGCGACAATGCGGGATCATCGATCAGCCGTGTGCTGCACTGATCAACGACCTCAAGCAGCGCGGCATGCTGGAAGATACCCTGGTGATTTGGGGCGGCGAGTTCGGACGCACCGTCTACTGCCAGGGCGGCCTGACGAAGACCAACTACGGCCGAGATCATCATCCCCGC
>JAUIHJ010000556.1 GCA_030432015.1 bacterium | reverse complement strand
TCCAATCATCACTGGGATTGCGGGTGCTCGACCCACCAACGTCAGCCAAGGTCGGCCAGCGCGTGCACTTCAATATCGAAGTCTCCAATACCGGAGATCAGCCTGTCGCCAATGTGATCATCCGAGACCAATTCGACGCGGGTCTACGTCATACCGCTGGCGAACGCAGCCCGATCGAGCGTTCGCTGGGCAATCTTGAACCGGGCGACGTGCGCCAAATCGGAGTCAGCTTTATTGTCCAACGTGCCGGTCAGCATTGCCACACGGTCGAAGTGCTGGCGGCGGGTGGCCACGCGGCCAGCCAGCGGGTTTGCCTTGATGCAATCGAATTGGCCCAAGATGTCACCGTTGAGGTGACTGGCCCAGAGCAACGGACGGCTGGCGAATCCGCAATCTATGAGATCGTGGTGACCAACAGCGGAGAAGCCGAGTTGACGACGGTGCAACTATTGGCGGTCCCGGCTGCCAGTCTGACGCCAACCAGCACGACGGCCGGGATGTACGCCACGCAGGAAGGTTTGGTTTGGGACATCCCGTCGCTGCCTGCCGGCACCACGGCAACACGGCTTGTCGAGTGTCGTTGCGATCCGCCCAATGCCCGCGCCGAAATGGCGGTTCGCGTCACGACCGGACAGGGGATCACCGCGGCCGATACGACCTTCACGGCAATTCAGGCAGCCCCAGCGATTCCACGCAACAATCCGCCACCGCGCGTCGACGATCCGCCACCTCCGACAGCCGTGACCGGTACGATGAAGGTTTCGGTGGCCGAGACCGAGGATCCGATCGCCATTGGTCGAACCACGCGCTACATCATCGAACTCGAAAACGATCGCAACGTGCAAGATCGCAACGTTGAAGTCACCTTTCACATTCCCGAGGGTTTGGAATTCGATCGATTTGTGAGTATTTCCGCGGGCCTGTCGATTTCGATCAGCGACGACAAACGAACGGTGGAGGTCGAGCGGATCGCTGAGATGCGTCCCGGGGGCAAACGCATGTTCCGGGTGGAAGTCATCGGCCGCGCAGCGGGCAACTGGCCGTTTCGCGTTGAGGTTCGCAGCCTCCGCACAACCGAACCGATCGGCGTGATCGAAGAGACATTGGTCAACGAAAATTGACGCGGTGGCAGCGCGGGGCTACATTCGTGCACCATGCCACGCTTTGTGATCCTGCGACATGAGCCCGGCCCGAATTCCATCCGTGCCCTCCATTGGGACCTGATGTTCGAGTGGGGAGACGCCTTGCGAACGTTTGCCTGTCTCCACGAACCCAGCCTGGGGCACCGGCTGTCGGTCCAACGCCTGGCCGACCACCGCCTGCACTACCTCGACTACGAAGGCCCTGTCTCAGGCGGTCGGGGCGACGTAACTCGGTGGGACGCTGGCGTGTTTTCCCTGCTCGAAGAAACGGCACAGCAGTGGCGGCTTGATGTTGACGGTACCCGCTGGAACGGTCCCGTCACGTTGGAGGCCGTCGATCCTGAAAACTGGACCGTTACCGCTGCATCGTAGCGTCGTCCGATTCGGTCACGGCATGACGAATGACCGCCGTCAGCGGGCTCGTCGACCGCATGGCGATCACGGATTGCAGATCAACCGGTTTCTGGGTGCGCCCCGCCAAGGCGATCGCACCATCCCGCATCTCGACGCTTTCCAAGTAAATCTCGCGATGTGCGTAGTCCTCGTGCTGGTGTGGCACGGTCACCAGGGCGACGGGATCGCCGTCAACCTGACTCCAACGCAGGTCGATATCAGAGTCCGCGCCCGCTTTGGTAATCGGTGCCAGAAAACGTTTCAGGGGAACCGGGAGCGCGCCGGCCCGCACCTTCGAAACGCGGACCGCCAGCGTGTTGGGCTCGGTGGTTAAGTGCACACTCAGACAGAAGGAAACGACGGTGTTGACTTTCCCTCGTTGATACCGGCAGGCGATCTTAATCTCGTCCGGATTGATGGAGACACGTGGTTGATCCGTCCCGGCAGGAAGCATCTGCGGAAATTTCTCGGGCAAATCCGCGGCCAGCCAGCCGTTGATTTGCGCCTCCGTAAAGATCGCCTCCCAGTGTCCTTCGTCGCGGGCTGAATTGTGCAGTTCGAGTACGCTTTGCTCTAATTCATCGCCTGCCTCTCGCTGCTGCTCGGGTTCGATCAGCAAGGCCTGCTGATAGAACTTCGGTTCATGCCGCGACGCTGAATAGAGGACGAACGCTGCGGCACCCATGAAGGCGGCCAGCACAAAGAGCGCGACAATGATCAGACGAACATAACTGCGCACAGAATCACTCGCTCAAGCAGATTAGTGGGAATACCACAACGCCCAGAGGAGGACCGCCTAACGGTCATAAGGCGAGGGAATAGTAATCCGGGAGGCTCGTCGAGTCAACACAAGTGTTTTGGGCCTGGATTCGCCGATTCTGGCGAATTTGCGCCAGGATCACCTGGCTGGACAGCGTCTATCCGAGGCATCGCAAGAGGGCGTACCGCTTCTTGCCCGACCGCAACACGATGACGGTTTCGCTTGCCAAGTCCGCTGCCGTGAGACGCTTTTCCGGATCGGTGACGCGGCGGTTGTTGACATAGATCCCGCCCTGCTGAACTGACCGCCGTGCCTCACCCTTGGATTTTGCCAAGCCGGCGCTAGCCAGGGCGTCCAAGATGCCCAGTCCCTCGCCTCCCAAATCGGTCTTGGGAATCGTCGTGCTGGGGACGTCGGGAAAGATCTCAATCAACTCATGGTCGGCAAGGCCGCTGATCTCGCCGCCGAAAAAGACCTGCGTCGCGCCTTGGGCCGCCGCGAGTCCTTCCGTTCCGTGAACGAGGCGGGTTATCTCTTCCGCCAGGCGACGTTGGCTCTCGCGACGCTGAGGTTCATCACGGCGGGCCTGATCGAGGGCTTCGATTTCTTCCCGAGGCAACTCGGTCAAGAACCGCAGACACGTTCCGGCATCGTCGTCCGGCATGTTGATCCAATATTGATAAAACAGGTAGGGGCTGGTCCGTTCGCTCGACAACCAAACCTTGGTGCCCCCCTCGGTTTTGCCGATTTTCTTGCCTTCGCTGTCGGTAAGCAGGGGTGACGTGATGCCGTACAGCTGGACGCGCCGCATCCGTCGGGCAAGGTCGATGCCGGCGGTGATGTTTCCCCACTGATCGCTGCCGCCAATCTGCAGTTCGCAACCGTGCATTTCGTTCAAGTACGCAAAATCATAAGCCTGCAGCAACATGTAGCTGAATTCGGTGTAGCTCAACCCGGCGTCGGACCGCTCCAGGCGTCCTTTCACCGAATCTTTGGCCAGCATGACATTGACCGGGAAGTTCTTGCCAACATCGCGGAGGAAATCGAGGTAGCTGAATTTGCGCATCCAGTCGAAGTTGTTGACCAGCAGGGCGCCGTTTTCGCCGGCCTCGAAATCGAGAAAGCGACGCATCTGGCTTTCCAGCCCGACGACATTGGCTCGCAAGGTGTCGACAGTCAGCAGGTTGCGTTCGGCGCTCTTGCCACTAGGGTCACCGATCATTCCCGTAGCGCCGCCGACGAGTGCAATCGGGCGATGTCCCGCATTCTGAAACCGCCGCAACAGCATGAGCTGCATTAAGCTTCCCACGTGGAGGCTATCGGCAGTGGGATCGAAGCCGATGTAGACGGTCCTGGGTTGATCAAGCCAGGTGGGGAGATTGGCATCGTCAGTCGACTGGTGAATCAGGCCGCGCCAACTCAAGTCGGCAAAGATATCAAACTTCATGGAAGGGGATGCTCGGTAAAAAGTGGATTCGGTTGATCGCGGCCGCGGCCACGGCATGACGGGATGCTAGGGTGATTCTGGGTAGGCCGCAGCGTCAGTTGAAAAGTGGATGTCTGGCAAGAAAGGTTCGCTGCACGCGAGGCATGCGCCGCATCACACATTTCATCGAAACAGGTTATCGTCCGCAAACGGATGGGCCATACCCGGCAGTTTTGGTTTCGGTAGCGCGTCCAGCGCGTGTGCGGCAAGCCTGAGGTCCTCCTTGGTCGTGATCTTCAGGTTGATCGGCGACCCGTTGACAACCGAAACGGGGTGACCGCTCCGTTGCACGATTTCCGCGTCGTCGGTTGCCGATTGACCGCCTCGACTCGCATAGGCTTTCAGCAAGATATCCCGTCGAAAGACCTGTGGCGTCTGCGCTTCCCACAGCCCTTCCCTGGGGACGGTCGCCTCAATGACGCCTTTGGCCCCGACGCGTTTAACCGTGCCAGTAATCGGGATCGCCAGCATGGCTGCGCCGGTGGTGGCTGCCTTCAGGAAAACGTGATCGATCCACTCGGCAGCCAGGCACGGTCGCGCGGCATCGTGGATTGCGACATATTCGGCCTGGTCATTGAGGCGTTCTAGTGCGTTGGCGACCGAGTCGGTGCGCTCCTGCCCCCCTTCGACGACGTCGACTCCCAGAATGGCGACGTTGGCGCCAAACGAGTCCATAAATCGCTCGCGATCCTCCGGTGCAATCACGATCATCACTTGAATCACATCATCGCGATTAAGAAATTTTTCCGCGCTATGCAGCCAGACTGCGCGGTCCCTGAGCGGCACAAATGGCTTCTTATAATGCGTGTCCTGAAAACGACTGCTCTTGCCTGCAGCGGCCAGCACGACTGCGAACTTGGCCATGGGTCTCTCTCCGGTCCAAACACGGCGTCTCTGGCGGATCCGACTGGGGAATCCGACTCAACGCCCCATTGTTTGGCAATTTGTCCGCCCGTCAACCTGCACAGCGGTGTGGTCTCGGAATCGTGTCCGAGGCCACCACGGCGTCGCGAGGCGCGACGGCGCCACCCTGCCATTCACTATCGGAGCGCGATTTCCGGCTCGGGGCGGCGGTTTGGCTGCGGCCGGTGCTTGCGGATGAGGCAGATGCTCGCATAAGTCGCCAGACCGAAAACGGTACCCACGCCATCGGCCAGCCAGTCCCAGAAATCGCAGTGGCGACCGACCAGCATTTGAGAAAACTCGTCGATGCCCGCGTACGTCAGGGCGGCCAACAGGACCATGAAGAAGGTCCGCCATGTGGGGCGCCATCCACCAACTCCGATCGACATCAGCAGTGCGAGGCCGGCGAATGCCAGGAAATGCAGGCCCTTGTCGCCACCGTTCCCCATCCCCTTGGTGGAAATCGGGAGATGCGTCCCCACAAACATCGCCAGCCAATAGGCACCCATCAGCCCGATTGCGGCACGACGCATTCTTGAAACCATGGAGGGTCCAATTGAAGAGCCAAATCAGCCGCCGCGAAGAATCTGGCGGGGCGGGACATTCGGCGACATGGGAATTTCGCTAACGTGAGTCCAGCAGGCAAGTGATTGCAAAAGTGTATACCTCATGGTTAGGATCAGGCAATCAAGAATTCCCCAATCACCACTCAATTCTTGGGAGCCACGATGCCACGATCCTCCTATTCGGTTTTTCTTTCCCTCGTTGTGATCATGCACGCCGTGTTCGGCCCGCTGGCGGGTGCCGACGATAGCGGTCCGTCCGGTGAGAACGAAAAGCACGAAAAGGACGTCGTCTGGCGTGATCTATTTGACGGCCGGACCTTGACGGATTGGAAGATCACCAATTTTGGGGGCGAAGGTGATGTCGCCGCGGCGGATGGCGAGATCGACTTAGGATTCGGCTCGCCCCTGACCGGCATCACGTACACCGGCAAAAACCTGCCGCGCACGAATTACGAGATAACCCTGGACGCGAAAAAGGTCGAC
>JAUIHJ010000555.1 GCA_030432015.1 bacterium | reverse complement strand
CCCTGAGCAACCTGCCACGGCGATGGGGCGTCGATCTGTGGTTCGTCGCAGTCGTTCAAAAACGCGAACAGCTGATAATACTCACGCTGCGAAATCGGATCGTACTTGTGCGAGTGGCAGCGGGCGCATCCCAGCGTCAGTCCCAGGTAGACCACACCGGTCGTATTAACCCGATCAGCGACGGCATCGACCCGAAACTGCTCGCTGTCGGTCCCCCCCTCTTCATTGATCAGCGTGTTGCGATGAAAGCCGGTGGCGATCTGCTGATCGAGCGTCGCGTTCGGCAGCAGGTCGCCGGCAAATTGCTCGATTGTGAACTGGTCGAACGGCATGTCCGCATTCAACGCAGCGATAACCCAGTCTCGATATTTCCAAATCTCGCGGGCAAAGTCGCGTGTGTAGCCGTTGCTGTCCGCGTAGCGCGCCAGGTCCAGCCAATGCCGCCCCCACCGTTCGCCATAGGCCGGCGAAGCAAACATACGCTCGACCAGCCGCTCGTAGGCGCCCGCGTCATCGTCGTTCAGAAACGCCATGACTTCCGCGGGCGTCGGGGGAATGCCGCGCAAGTCCAAGCTCAAGCGGCGAATCAAGGTGGTGCGTTCCGCTTCTGGGGACGGCGCAATCCCCTTCGCCTCCAAACTGGCCAGCACATAATAATCGATGGCGTTGCGCACCCATTGCGGATCGGCCACCGCTGGCAACGGAGAACGCGTTGGCGGCTGGAAGGACCAGTGCGAATTCGGATTCAGCTCGCCGTCCGCCGGCGCGGGTAACGGCGCCCCTTGCCCGACCCAGGCGTGTAAGATGGCATGTTCGGTGTCCGTCAGGCCAGGACCCTCGGGTGGCATCTTGCTGAGTTCGTCGTCGCGCCCGGTCACCGCGCGGAGCAGACGGCTGCGACGTTGGAGCGTTTCGCGATCCGCGGTGCTGATGTCGACGGTCTGCGCTGCCGGCACGACTTCGCCACCATCGCCGCCACGGCGAATTCCGGCCGGCGAATCCAACCGCAAGCCCGACTCTTGCTTCTCAGCGCCGTGGCAGCCGATGCAATGCCGAACCAGAATCGGACGAACGTCGCGTCCAAAATCAATCCGCTTGACGGAATCCGCAGACGCCGACGCGACAATCGTACTGAGCGCGGCGCACCCAAGGAAGCAGACGACGGGGCGAGGCATGCGGCTGGCTCCACAGTCGGACGAATCAGGGTGGGGAGGGCTGGAGGACGTCCCTCAAGAATATCCGACCCGTTTGGCGAGGACAAACGGATTCCGCTGGCCAGCACTGAAATTCAGCGACCTGTCGCCCCTGGATTCGCCGCTGCACGCGGCACCGTCATCACCAGGCCGTCCAGCCGCCGTCAACCAACAGGTTCTGGCCGGTCACATAGCTGGCGGCGTCACTGGCTAGAAACACCACCGCCCCTTTCAACTCGTGCGGACGGCCCATGCGATGCTGCGGGCATTTTTCAATCAGCCGATCTTCAAGGCCAGAAGGGACCTTGGCCGGATTTGGAAACGCGCCCGGCGAAAGACAATTCACCCGAACGTTGTCCCGAGCCCAATAGACCGCCAGGTGACGCGTCATGTGGATGACGCCCCCCTTCAAGGCATGATAGGCAACCGGGCTGGCCGAACAGATGGATTCGTAAGCCTCGGGATACGATCCAACCACGCCGTACATCGACCCGATCATAACAACGGCCCCCGAAACCTGCCGTTCGACGACATGGTTGCGTAACAGACGCGCCAAGTGAAAATAGCCAGCCGCGTTGGCGAGTTGCTGTTGAAATTGTTCCGGCGTGACGTCGGTCAAATCGTTGGGCGGACCCGACTGGCCGTTGTTGACGACGATGTCGATCCCGCCAACCTGAGCGACTGCGGCTTGAAACCCACTCTCCAGCGATTCAGCTTCGAGTTGATTCATTGCGACGCCGATATGTTCGCCGTCCTTAACGGCCGGCAAACCCGTCGCCGCCTGGCGAGCTCGCTCGACATCGCGGCTGGCTGCGACAACCACCGCACCCGCCTCAGCCAACGCACGGGCCATTGCCGACCCCAAGTAACCGCTCGCCCCGGTAATCAAGGCTCGCTTGCCGGAAAGGTCGAATAGAGTTTGAATCGTTGGTTCGGACGTCGTGTTCATTCCTGCTTCTCCAAAGCGGATCATTTGTCACAAAGGTCGTCACGAGCAAAGGTCGTCACGAGCACGGAGCATTAAACACACAGGGTTTCGAGTGAGGGCTTGGCTTACCAAACCGACCGTCTTTCCGTGGTACCATCTCGTTGTGATTCTCTTGTTGTGCATGGGTCTCCCGGCCCCCGTGGTTGTGCGCGGGTCGTTTAGTTGGGCGCGGGTCTCCCGACCCCTAGCTGTGCGCGGGTCGCTAGTTGTGCGCGGGTCTCCCGACGCTAGTTGTGCGCGGGTCGCTAGTTGTGCGCGGGTCTCCCGACCCCGCACCCGGTCCGACCGTAGGCCTCACACCCGATATTTCCGTCCGTCGATTCTGGGAGACCTGCGGTCGAGCGTAACGACGGGGTCGGAGACCCGCGCCGAACATCCCAACCCGCGCCGAACAATTCACAACCAGCGCCGAACATTCCAACCAGCGCCGAACAATTCCAACCCGCGCCGGTTAGGCAGATCGCCGGTGCGGTTCGGTCCGCGCCGCTCGTGAGGCGGTACCCTGTGTCGTCTGATCGGATTCGTCGGCCGGCTGTTCATCATCGCGGCGGACGCGCAAGGGTGTAGAAGCGACGATCGTCTCGAACTCGCCTTGCTGAACAACCTCGTTCGCCTGGTTTACCAGTTGTCGGCGCCAGGTAACGCGACCTTGCCGCCGGTTCTTTGAATTCAGGTCGGCCACTTCGGTCTTCACGCGAACCGTGTCGCCAATCAACAAAGGTCGCAAAAACTGCCATTTACCGATCCCCAGGAATGCTTTGGTTTGCATCGCCGGCGCCGTGCTACTGAGGCCGGCCAGCAACGAGAGGCCCAGCAATCCGTGCGCGATCGGGCGGCCAAACGGGGTCTGCTTGGCGAATTCATGATCCACGTGTAACGGGTCGTAGTCGCCGGTCATGCCCGCGAAATTGACCACGTCCGATTCCGTAATCGTCCGACCGCGGCTTTCCCAGCAATCGCCGATGTTCAGTTCGTCAAAGTAAAGTGGCTCGCTCATCCTTCGCACTCCCACGCTCATGAAGTTTGCCGCCAATACGGGAGGGGGGATTTTGAAGAAATGCCAGGATTTGGCAAGGTCGATTTGCCGCGCGACATGAGACTTCCAACGAAACGGCGCAGACTGCGAAGCCTAGGGGCGGGGTCGCCAGGCGATAACGTTAGCCCGGCATTCGAGCGTGGCTGCTTGGGCAAGCTACCAATCCCACGAAGTTTGCAGGCTGCGGTCAGCGCGATTCCCGAGTCGCCAGCGGACCCGGACATCCAAAGTTTCGGAGGTGAATCGGACACTACCGTCTCCGAGGGCAAATTGGGTGCCACCGGGATGCACACTGGAAAACCCACCGACGGCCAGCCGAACGTCTTCGGGCGGTCGCGGCCGGAAAGCCCCCGCAACGTCCGAATAGCTCCATGCCGATGGATCCTGGGGAAAGAGATAATCTCTCAGCACCTCATCACTCAGTGTCGCGGCCAGGCTGTCGTCGTCGGTCACCCCCGGCGGGTTCCCATTGGCCCACGGGGCCCGATAGCGATTGCGCCAGCCACCACTGTTAAGCGTCCCAAGGTTACGCAGCGTCGCGCGGGTGCCGGACATCCAACCGAGATCACCCTGTAGGGTCGCCTTTTCTCCAATTACGATCGTGTTGGAAAGGCCGTCCACGACGTCGTCGTACCGAATGCTGCTATTGAGGAAAAAGACACCGTTATTGTCGACGTCAATTGGGACTTCCTGATCGTTATGAACTCCCGCGTAGTCGCTGTAACCCGGTCCGACTGCGGGAGACGACGGGCAACGAAAGAGTTTCAACCCCTGGCGACGCGGCGGGCGGTTGGCGGCGTCATAAACACCAGCGCGATAATCGATATGCCGCGCCACTGCCTCGAATTCCAAGTAGGGGAGAATTTGGGAAACCCAATTGTGATGATAGCCTTGCGGAATATTCAGAATCGGTCCTTTGGCAGCGATCGTCCCAGGGGGAAACACCTGATGGGCCGATTCGTATTCCTGGACGGCCAGGATGAGCTGCTGCAAATTATTTCCGCAAGACATCCGCCGGGCTGCCTCTCGCGCCGCTTGCACGGCAGGCAAGAGCAGCGCCACCAGCACGCCGATGATCGCAATGACCGTCAGCATCTCGATATAGGTAAATCCGGTTCGGCGTCTCATCGGGTTGCCGTCCTATGGAAGATTGACGAGTTCACCGTCTGCTCGGTGGCCCAGCTGTTGGTAAACGGACTTCGAAATGGTTTCCGAGAGTAGCCGGACACTGCCGTCCCCCATGGCAAAGTTCGCACCGCCGTTATGAAAACTGCCGAAGCCGCCGACAAACGTGGCGATCAATCGCGGCGTCGTTCCGGCAAGGATCGCCGAACCGTCGTCGACTTGACCGCTGTACATGCCGATGTCTTCATTCAGCAGCACGCCTTCTGCGGCATCCGCGCCACCACCCAACGATGCCGGCTGGTCACTCATCATCCCACCGCTATCCATCCGACCGCTCCCGGCAAGCCCGTCCACCACGCCAGGCGGTTCGGTCGGTATTGTCCGCCACACCGCCCTGGACTGATCCGAACTCGTGTTGATCCGCTCACCCGTGTTTCGCAGAATGGCCCGGGTCCCTGACAGCCATCCCAGGTCACCGGGCTCGGCAATCTTTTCGCCGAGAAAAATGGTGTAGTTGATTCCATCGCTGACGTCGTCGTGTCTGACGGCGCTGTTGAGAAAGAACACGCCGTTCTGCCCCGTATCGATCGACGCCTCCACATCGTGATGCAGGGCAGCATAGTTGGTATATGATTTTCCTGGCTGGGGACTCGACGGACAACTCGCCCAGGACAGGCCAAGCTTGCGAACCGGCATATTGCGGCGGTGATAGACGCTCACATCCCGATCGATATGGTGGAAAATTGCCTCGGCTTCCATGAAGGGCAGCACCTGTTCGACCCAACCATGGTGGTACCCCCGCAGGCGATTCATGATGGGTCCCGTCGCATTGATGGTTCCGGGGGGATACACATGGTGCGTCGCTTCGTATTGATGCACGGCCATGACCAACTGCACGAGATTATTGGCGCACGACGCACGACGCACGGCTTCGCGGGCGGCCTGCACGGCCGGCAAGAGCAGCGCGACCAAGATGCCAATAATTGCGACGACGACCAACAACTCGACCAGCGTAAAGGCCAGCCGAGCCGATCGTCGTCGCGCATTGTGCTGCCTCGGCGTGCAACGTTTGGCTCGATCTACATGACCAAGCGTTGCCGGGCGACCATCGGACACCGAATCGCCCTCCGCCGCCCAGCAGATCCCAACGGACAGAAACGGCCGTACGACGAGAAAAAGGCCGGTGCCCCCGACACGTTTCGTGCCACGAAATCGAGCTCGGTCAGTCATAATCGGTCCGTTCGAAATCATCACCTTCATCGCATTCCAGATAAGCGGGTGGTCCATGATCAATTCGCCCCTACGCACACGCAAGCTTGCCCTGATCAGAATCCGCTGTCCAACAGCTTACCGTCGTGGCGATTACCCAGCTGCTGGTAGACAGTGGTCGACAT
>JAUIHJ010000554.1 GCA_030432015.1 bacterium | reverse complement strand
GTCGGAGATGCCATCGGACGGCGCGACTCAGCTCGCCCGGCTCAAAGAACGGCAGCATGAAACCGACCAAGAGTTGGCCGAATTCGAACAAGAGTTGCGCGAGGCACAACTGGAGCTTGAGGCGTTGCAGCTCGCGCCTGAGGTGCTCGAGCACGCTGGCGTCATTACCCAGCTGATCCGAAAACTCGAACAGGTGGAAGGCTATCGACGCGACATCCCGCTCCGGAAACAGGAGTCGCAGCAGAAGACGGAACACGTCGCCGCACTCCTCCGTAAGCTCGATCCGACCTGGACCTTCGCCCAGCTCGACCAGTTTCAGACCAGCCTGGCGCAGCGGGAGTTGACCGCATCACTGGCCGAAGAGCTACGGGAGATCGACGCGCAGCTGGTCAAACTTCAAGAAAATCGCCGCTTTGCGGCGGCGCAGATTGCCGAACACGAGATAGCCCTGGCGGAACTCGATGTCGCCGCGGATGTGGATGAATTGGCGGCGATCGTCGATCAGGCGGACGCGTATCAGCGGGCGGTGGAACGTCGCCAGGAGCTGCAAGAAGAGCAAGCGGTTCTGGCTGCTGATCGGGCCGCACAATTGGCAAAACTCAACGCTCCGCTGGACCAGCCCATCACGGATTCGGACCTGGCGGTGCCCCAAGTCGCGACGGTGATCGAACGACGTGACCAGATGCGTTCGGCGGAAGAGGCGCACCAGGCGGCCAAGAAACAACTCGCCGGAGCACACGAGGAAGCCCAAGAGACCCAGGACCGGTTGGACCGGTTGGAAGCGAGCGGTGGCGTACCCGACCGCGATCAACTGCTTGCCCAACGTCAGCATCGGGACGCCGGGTGGCAATTGATTCGCCGCCAGTATGTGGAAGGAGAAAACGTCCCCCCGTCGGAGATCGACGACTGGACGGGCGAGTTGCCGCTGGCGGACCGCTTTGAACGCGAGACCGCCGCCGCCGACGCGTTGGCCGATCAACGGCAAGCAAAGTCGGAACTTGCCGCCCAGCGCGATCAGCTCAAACTGGCCCTGACACGGGACCAAAAGCGATGCGCTGCGAGGGCGGCGGAACTGCAGCGGTGCGCCGATGAACTGCAAGCCGTGCAGCAGCAGTGGTTGACGCCCTGGAAGGCATGCCCGTTCACGCCGCTGTCGCCGGCCGCGATGCTCGACTGGCTGCGCGATTACGAGGCCCTGCGAGATTTCCAGCGCAAGGACGCGGCGAACCGGGCGCTGCTCGCGACGGCCGAGACCACCATCACGTCGTTCGAACAACAATTGGCGGCGGCGATGCCGGACGCGTCAGGCATACCGTCGCGGCGGTTGCTGCAAGCGCGCGAGCAGGTCGACGCCGCGCGGATCGCGGCCGCCACGCGCCAGCAACGTGAACTGCAGCTCGCCAAGGCGACCGCCGAACTGACGCGGGTCGACCGGGAACTGGCAAGCACCACCGAAAGGCAGACCGCCTGGCAGGCTCGCTGGAAGTCACAGTTGCAGAGCTTCGGGTTTCCGGTCGACTGGTCCGTCGAAACGGCCAATAAGATCCTTACCGGTTTGCACGAAGCCCGCGGCGAGTACGAAACCATCGCCTCGCTGGAGGAACGTGTCGCTCAGATGGAAGCTGGCGTTGGCGAGTTCGACCGGCAGGTCACGTCACTGTGCGCAGCAATTGATCCGCAATTGGGTGACGAACCTCCGGAGCAGGCCGCCAGCGAATTTCATCATCGGCTGGAGCGCGCCCGGCAAGCAGCACGCGACCAGGAAAAGCTAACCATCGACTGTAAAACGCGAACCAGCCGCGTGGATGCCAAGCGTCGACAGGCCGAGAAGACCGGCCGCGAGATTGCCGCCCTGATGACTGCTGCGGGAGCAGAAAACGAAGCCACCTTTCTTGCCACGGCGCGGGACGCCGAACGACAAGCGGAACTGAAGCAGATCCATCGCCAGGCGCTGCGGGACATCGCGGCGGTGCGGGGGGACGAGGACGAAGCGACGTTCATCGCGGCTATCCAGGAGGCCAACCCGGACGACCTGGCGGCGCGGCAGCATTCGCTCGGGCAGCAGATCGACTCCGAAACGGCCGTTTACGAGGCGGCCATTCAAGAGGCCTCCGTCGCAGATGCCGAATTGCGGGCGCTGGCCAATTCAGATCGCGCCGCGGAATTACAACTGGATCTGGAGAGCCAGCGGAGGCGATTGGCGGATCAGGTCGACCAGTGGGTGCCCCTGATGTTGGCCCAATCCGTGTTGAAACAAGCCGTCAGCAAGTTCGAACGTGACCATCAGCCGGCCGTTCTGGCGGATGTGCAGGCGATTTTCGCCAAGATGACAGTGGGACGTTACGTGAGTATCGAGCGCAAACTGGACGAAGCGGGGACGCTGCTGGTCGTCGACCAAAAGGGCCAGCGCAAGGAGCCGCACCAGCTAAGCACCGGCTCGCGGGAACAGCTCTATCTGGCCATTCGCCTGGCGTTCATTCAGCACTATTGCAACAATCAAGAACCGCTCCCGATCGTGATCGATGATGTGCTCGTCAATTTCGATGTCGAGCGAGCGCGACAGACGATCCAGGTCCTCGCGGATTTTGACCCACGTGTGCAGATCATCTTCCTGACGTGCCACCAGCATCTCGTGGATGTCCTCCGTGGCGTGGTGGAAGATTGCGCCCCGGTCGTGCTGCCTGGCGGAGCGTTGCCGGTGGCCACCAAGTCCAAAGTGTCGCCCAAAAAGTCACGGACCACAGCGACGTCAAGCTAGCGCTCTGTCAAATTTAGGTGTTGGCTTGTCACAGTTCTTGCTGCCGTTGTGAATGCAACGGCGAAGCTGAACGTTATCCAGTTCATTGTTTCTTCAGCTTGAAGCGGCGCGTCTTCGCCGGGAAGCCGCGCCATGAGGTTGGCACGCGTGCCAACCCTGCCGCGCCTTCGGCGTAGAACGCGAAAGCAGACGATGGCGATTTTGATCGACGGCTACAATCTGCTCCATGCCGCGGGCATTATCCCGCGCGATGTCGGCCGCGGCACGCTGCAACGTGCCCGTCAGGCACTGCTCAACTGGCTCGTCAGTTCGCTCGAACCGCATCAGGTCCGAGAGACGATCGTCGTATTCGACGCAGCCAACCCGCCGCCAGGTCGCCCGCGCCAGTTTGAGCATCAAGGGTTGACCGTGTTGTTCTCGACGGAACACGAAAACGCGGACGCGATGCTCGAAGACTTGATCCGTCAATCTTCGGTTCCCAAACGGTTGGTGGTCGTCTCCAGTGATCATCGTGTGCAGCGTGCGGCAAAGCGCCGGCGCGCGAAAGCCATCGACAGCGACGTGTGGTACTTTGGCCTGCGCGAACAGCAACATGTGGAGGCATTGCAACCGCTGCCGCAAGCAAAGCCCGCAGCCCCGCTCTCAGCCGCCGAAGTGCAACATTGGCTGGACGAGTTCAGTGAGCTCATCGACGACCTGGAACAGTTCGACGGCGTCGCGGGGGCGCCAACACCGGAAGCTCGCGCGACGCGGCCCCGTCATCCGGCCGCCACGACTGAGCCACCCCACGACGAACTCCCTGAACCGATGGCCGGCGCAACGCCGGTCCGCGACACGTCCGATTCGGATCTGGCCAACCCATTCCCCCCAGGGTATGGCGAAGACCTGTTGGAGCCGGGTATCGACCTCGACGAATAAGGCGGCGGCGCGGAAACGGTTTGGGCAACGGGCGGGCCCTGGCGCAACGACAAACGCACAAGGAACGATTAAATCCCTCATTGCGGCGTTAGCAGGGCCTTGTCCGAAATATCCTTTCGGCACCACGCGCCGTCCCAGCGAATACACTTCACCGCTGCGTACGCCTGTCGCTTCGCTTCGGAGATTGACGCGCCGAGTGCCGTAACGCCCAGAACACGGCCGCCGTTGTTGACGACCTTGCCATTGAGGGTCGCAGTGCCGGCATGAAACACCTTGACGTCGGGAAGCCGCGCGGCGTCTTCCAAGCCACGAATAACTTTCCCGCGTTCATACGAGCCGGGATACCCTTCGCTCGCCATGACAACACAGACCGCCGGGCGTGGATCCCACTGCAGTCCCTCTAATTGATCCAAGCGTCCATCCAGGGTGGCGTCGATCAGGTCAACCAGGTCGGACTTCAGACGCATCAGCAGGGGCTGACACTCCGGGTCGCCAAACCGGACGTTGTACTCCAGAACCTGTGGCCCCTGATGGGTCATCATCAGACCGGCATAGAGCACTCCCCGGAAGGGTGTTCTGCCCCGTTTCATGGCGTGAACCGTCGGCACCAGAACATGCTCTTCAATCCAGGCGAGATTCTCCTGATTGACGATTGGGGTAGGGCAGTAGGCTCCCATGCCTCCCGTATTTGGCCCCGTGTCACCATCCAGTGCCGGCTTGTGATCCTGGGCTGGAGGCAGCGTCACGATCGTGCGACCGTCCGTGATGGCCAGGACGCTCGCCTCCTGGCCATCCAGGCGGTCTTCGATGATCAACTGATTCCCAGCCTCACCGAATTCGCGGACGCGCGCGATGCGTTCAATGGCGTCAAGTGCCTCGTGACGCTGCGAGCAGACAATCACGCCCTTGCCGGCAGCGAGTCCGTCCGCCTTGACCACGACCCGGACTCGATCGGTTTCGCTGGGATATCGCTCCATAATGAAACGCGTGGCAATTTCGGCCCGGTCGAACACATGAAAATCGGCCGTGGGCACATCCGCGTTTCGCAGGATCTGTTTACAGAATACCTTGCTCCCCTCGAGCTGCGCGGCGACTCGACTGGGCCCGAATACGCGTAGCTTGGCGTCTTCAAACGCGTCGACCATTCCCGCGCACAGCGGCGCTTCGGGGCCGACGACGGTCAGACCAACCTGATTCTGCTTGGCAAACTTGACCATGCCCGCAATGTCGCTCGCCGGAATGTCAACGTTTTCCGCGTCTTCAGCCGTACCGGCGTTGCCCGGCGCGACAAAGACCTGATCGACGCGAGAACTTTGGGCAATTTTCCAGGCCAGCGCGTGTTCGCGACCGCCATTGCCAACAATCAATACGTTCATGGTTCACCGGTGATTTCTAGGATGGCCAGATTGGAAGCGGCATTCCAAGCTGGCGTTGAGCTGGCAGGTGAATCTGCCCAGCGTTGAGACTTCGATTGACAGGGTACGAACCGTGGTCTACCACATCTTGCACCGCGACATCGTCCAGCAGATTCTTGAGATGCTGCATTCTAAGATGCGGCCGATTGTGCGGAAAGCGGACTGCCGGCAGGATCCCCGACCCGCGGTTATCCAGCACAGCGTTGATCGAAGGAACTTGAAACTGTCTTGCGAGGAACTGAATGTTCGACCCTGAGGATCCGTACGATGTCGTGGTTGTGGGGACGGGCCCTGGCGGTGAGGGTGCCGCCATGCAGGCGAGCAAACAGGGACTGCGCGTGGCGGTTGTCGAACGTGAACGGCACGTCGGCGGTGCCTGCACGCACTTGGGCACGATTCCCAGCAAGGCCCTTCGCCACACCGTCTTTCGGATGATGGAGGCAGCCGCCGATCCTCGTCATACGGGCGTCACGCAAAACGCCACGTTTGCTGAACTACGGACGTCCGCCAACCAGATCATTGGACGACAGGTCGCCATGCGGCAGGGGTTTTACGAACGGAACGCGTTGGCGGTGGTCCGAGGCAATGCGCGCTTCGTCGACCCCCACACGGTCGAAGTGTCGGGCCAAATTCTGCGTGGAAAGAAC
>JAUIHJ010000553.1 GCA_030432015.1 bacterium | reverse complement strand
CCATGGTGGTCGATGGCCCAGCAGCCAGCGCAGAGGTGATCCGCGATATTCTCAGTGGCATCGCCGGTCCTTCTCGGGACATCGTCGTGATCAATGCCGGTGCCGCACTGTGGGTTGCCGGCGTCGATCCGTCACTTGCTGCCTGCGCGGAGCAAGCCGCCGCGGCGATTGATAGCGGCGCGGCGAACGATCTACTCGCCCGACTGGTCCAGGCGACGGCGTCATGATGTCGTCCACGGCGTTCCGTTTGGTGTTGCTGGTTTCGTGCGCTCATGCGCTGGTGCATGTCTATGAACTGGCGTTGCCAAGCGTCGAACAGGAAATCGCGGCCGAGTATTTCGCTCGCGATGTGGAAGCCGGCAAGGCGATGACGGGGCAACTCTCGAATTCCTGGCGATTGATGTGGGGGCTGGGTGCAATCGTAGCCGGCTGGCTGGTCGACCGGTTCGGTTCCAAGAAGTTGTTAGCGATCTACCTGCTTGGCAGCGCCTGCACCTGTGCCTTGGCGGCAGCTTCGCGACAACAATCGGGGCTGTTCGTCGCCATGATCGCCATGGGAGCATTCGCCTCGATCTATCACCCCGCAGGCCTGGCATTGATCTCGCGCGAAACGACGCCGGACAACCGGTCGCGGGCGTTGGGCCTGCACGGCATCTTCGGTTCCGCGGGGATCGGGACGGCGCCACTGTTCGTGGGTGGCATGCTGGCAATTGATGCGTCATGGCGCCAAGTGTATTGGTTCCTGATGGGGCCTGGCCTCATGCTCGGGGCCGTGTTTCTCATCCAGATGTGGCGTGGGTCGTCACCGGCAGCCGACCTGCCCAGCGTCGGTTCGCCGGCACACACGGAGCAGGAACATTCGGATTGGCGATCCTTCTTTACATTAACGCTGATGGCCGCGATGCAGGGGTTTGTTTACTCTGCCGTCCTGAGCTTTCTGCCTCGCTTCCTCAACGGCGTCCACCTGCCGGACGGATGGGGCGTCGACCTGCCGGCGGCAAGCCAAAGCAATTTTCTCGCGGCGGGAGTGTTGGTACTGGGGTGTATTGGTCAGTTTCTGGCCGGTCGCTACGCCCGTGCTGAACGCCTTGAGCAGCAACTGGCGTTGATCACCTTGGCCAATGTTCCGTTTCTGGCGTGGATGGCCCTGGCGGACGGTATGCAGAGGCTGGTGGCGGCTGGCTTATGGGCAACGGTGCATTTCATGCATCAGCCGATCTACAACAGTCTGATCGCCACCTACACGCCGCTGCGATCGCGGAGCCTCTGCTACGGTTTCAGTTTCGCGATGGGGCTCGGCCTGGGCAGCTTTGGAGCCAGCTTTGCGGGGTATACGATGTCCAATCAGGTCGTCTACGGCACCCTGGCCGGCGTCGCGGCCGTGGCCAGCCTACTGTGCGGCGTACTCTGGGTGTGGAATCGAAAATCCCGCTGATCGCGGTCGCGAGGGGCCGTCGGTGAGAAACCGGCGCCGTGGCGGGCCGTTACGACCTGGCCCGTTGAGGTGGCATTTCACCAGAATTCACGCTAGTTTTTCCGCAATTCACCCGATGCGACCATCATCCCCCGCGATTATCCCCGCTCCGAATCGGGTTCTCAGTGGGCGAGAATACTGATAAACTGGCAGATTCCAGTTTCCCCGAAGTCCCTTGGAGAACACCATGGCCAAGCCAACACACAAGGTGAAGAAAGCCAATCACGGCAAACGTCCGGCAAATAACCTCAAGCGCAAGGAAAAGCGTAAGAAGCTGCGTTTGCCGTAGCAACCCGCTCCCGTCCGTTTTGCTCGTGCGTACTTTTCAAGGTCTGGACCGTGCCGAAGAAAGAACTAATTGCCGATCTGTCGACGATCAACTTCGAGAACGTTGTTGCGGATATCGAAGCGATTCGCAAATACAATCCTCAACGATTCGAGATGGAGCAACTTACGGCAATTGTGCACGAGGACTCCGAAAATCATATTTGCGTGGGCTATAAAGACATCACGTCGGACGAATTTTGGGTCCGCGGACACATGCCGAACATGCCGCTGATGCCCGGCGTCGTAATGCTTGAGGCGGCAGCCCAGTTGTGCAGTTATTTCACACAGAAGTACGACCTGCTGGGAACCGAGATGGTTGGATTCGGCGGCTTGGACGAAGTCCGGTTCCGCGATCCTGTGCTGCCGGGCAGCCGTTTGGTTCTCCTGTGCAGTCTGCAGAAAGTGCGTCGCGGCAGGATCATCGTCAGCCAATTCCAAGGCCTGGTCGGTGATTCGATTGTCGTCGAAGGCATTCTGAAGGGAATTGCAATCCCAGTCGAAGCGCTTCGTCAAATGTCGACGGGATCATGATTGTGGCAGGCGACACCTGGCCAACCTTGCGGTCAGCGATTTCATTGGTCTCCGTTAGCGGGTAAAGCAATTGCCATGGGGCGACGCGCCTTACGCAAGATCGAACCAACGCTCGACCTGAAGAATCATCTTCGCACGGTCGAAGAACTGCCCCTGCCCTGCTCTGCTGCGACACTCTTCAATTGCGACCTCCCGCTGGAAGTCGAAGTCGGAAGCGGCAAAGGGTTGTTCATGCAAAACGCCGCGCAGTCTCACCCCGATCGATGCTACCTGGGGATTGAGGTAATGCGCAAATATGCTCATTATTGCGCCGCACGTTTGGCCCGGCACGAACTACCGAATGCCCTGATGGTGCACGGCGACGGATTGCGCGTCTTCCACGAATATCTTCGCGACCAGACCGTCGCGGCCGTGCACGTCTACTTTCCCGATCCCTGGTGGAAAGCACGACACCGCAAGCGGCGCGTGATGAATGAGCAACTCTTGAAGGATGTGCAGCGCGTCCTGGTCCCAGGCGGGCAATTGCACTTTTGGACCGATGTCGCGGAATATTACGAGACGTCGCTCGAACTGATCGCCGCCAAGACGTCGCTGATCGGTCCGCTGCCGGTACCGGAACGGCCAGCGACCGGTGATCTCGATTACCAGACGCATTTCGAGCGGCGCACGCGGCTCCACGCTGAAGCGGTCTATCGCGCCGAATTCCGTACGGCCGCGCCGCTTGCCCCCGAGGGGCCAAAAAAATAGAGCCGCCGGGAATTCCGGCAGCTCTTTCTTGTCGTAGTCAGGCGTCCGCCCGCAGGCGGGAATTGACGGCGTGAATCACGCAGTCAGGAAGAAGTTACTACTTCTTCTTCTTCTTCGCTGCCTTCTTCTTTGGGGCTGCCTTCTTCTTCGCAGCTTTCTTCTTGGGAGCAGCTTTCTTCTTCGCAGCTTTCTTCTTGGCCACAGTATCGTCCTCCGTTAAAAAAAGTCAGTGGCGAATTCCATCTCGCGGTCTCAACAGCGAGTCAACCGCACTGACAAAAACGAAAACCACTTTCAACATTTTTGTGTCTGTCCGTCACAACATTCCAAACGTTGAACAAAGCAAACAAAGAAGTGGTTCAAACCTCTTTTCAGAAACTAGTTGTACGCAACGTCGTGATTTCTGCAACACGTTTTTCAAAAAAACTTCCTAAATCTTTGCGATTCATTCTTGCTCGTCAAGGTCAATTCATTCGCGGTGATGAAGTCGCACTTCGCGGATCTCTTAACGCGCGCTGCGCTGTCGTTGTTCATGTCGACCAACACCATTCTTGCAACGCATTGCCATCATCCATCGTCATCCGCTCGGCCACATCTCGGGCGACAAGTAACGCGCGTGATGATTGCCTGAACGGTTGCAACACCACGTCCAACTGCGCCATGCGCCATTCGAAACCCGATCGCCGAGGATTCGAATCGTGCGCGCGCGTTCGCCGCGCACGTTGCCCCTTCGGCTTGCGCTGCCGGGATCAACGGTGACATCCAAAGGCTCAATCAGACGGTTGAGCTGGAACCGAATCCCAGAACCTGCTGGCGCGAAACGCCTTGAAAACAGGTTATTCCAACGCTAAAAGAACGAAACCCGAGTCCCGCTGGGCAATCGCAATGACGGTTGGGCGCGTCGCTGTTCCATTCCCCACAGCCAACGCACATGCGGTCGACAACTGATCGAGAGGATCCGCTTCCCTGGTCGCGTTGCACCTACGCCCGCGCTCGTTTCGGTCTGCCAAGGCTGCATGATTGATTCCCAGGCACTGGCCCGATGACGGCGATGAATGTGGATCGGGTCCGCGCCGTACCATCCGGATTCTGGCTTGACGACCGTGGCGTCATAGCGCGACGCGAGAACCTTGAGTCGTTCGTTCAACTCGCAGGACATTTCGCGCGCTTCCACAAGGGTCAATCGCGACTGCGGAAAAAGGATCGAACGGATCAAAAAAAATTTAGCGAAATTCAATCGAGCGACATTCTCAAGTGGCAATTCCGTCAAAATCAGTTGGGCGGAAACCTTCTTCAGTCTGGCCAGACATTGCTCGACCCATGAGGCGATGGCATCAACCGACGCACCGTACAGCAGATCGTTGCCAATGTCGGTCAACAGGGAAACGGTGTTTGCCTGAGGCTGCCTGGCCAACGCGTCCCATAGGTCGCAGGTGGTAATGGCGGGTAACGCGCGGCCCAGGACGCGACTCGTCTGACCGTACGATCTTCCATGCCCCGTCGCCACGAGAAGATCCAACGGTTCTCCTCGAAAGCGTTCGGCCGTCGCGATCACTGTGGAAACGTTGCGAATTACGTTGCTTGCCCCCAGAATGACCGCCCGCTGCCGCGGAGCAGGCGCGGCTCCGTCTCCACGGTTCGAAGTTTGGTGGGTGCGTTCGCTTCCGCTGCCGCCCGACGTATCTACCACGGCCGGCCTCCGCCACCTCCGAAACCACCGCCACCAAACCCTCCGCCACCCCGCATCTGCTGAATGGCCAGATAACTCTGCACCGCCAACATCCCAAACATGATGAGCACGAAGAAGCTGTGCAGCACGGCAAACCCCACCACGGCCATCCCGCCGCCCACAAACACGGACAACCACAGCGAATTGATTGCGCCGCGGCCGGGATCCTGGTCGATCATCACGGTGCGGGCAATTTGGCCGCCATCAAGCGGGTAGACGGGCAGCAGATTGACCAGCCCCCAAAAAATATTGATGTACAGCAACGCGTGCGTCAGGTGCTCCCAAGGGTTAATTTCCGGACCTGGCGCCACATTGAGGGCAAACCGGTAAAAGGGAAAACGGCTTAGATCGACTTCGAAGCGGCCCCCCGTCGCGAGTATCAGCAGGACAATCACTCCGGCGAATAAGAATCCCGCGGCAGGGCCTGCGAATGAAATGAGGATCGACGAGCGTGAGTCGCGCGATCGCGAGCCAAACCCAAACGAATCTTCAATGGCAAGCCCCCCCATCATGTGCAATACGATGTGCGATGAAATCCCGAAACGGCGCATCATCAGCGAGTGGCCCAATTCATGCAGGAGAATCGAGACAAACATGGCCACAATCCAAATCAACAACTCGAGACCGGCATCACCGCCAGTGCCACCGCGACTCCCCAAAATGAATGCCGCCAGCCAAAAGAATGGATGCACCCGGACAGGAAATCCAAGAACGTTGAAATTCAAGTCGAATTGTGTTTGTGGAGGTTCACCCAATAGCACGAAATGGTCCTCGTTCGATTATCTTTGCGGGGATTCCAAACGACGTCACGCTTGGCTCGCCAGAAGACATACCAATTCCCTGAAATTCTGAAGATCCAGCTGCGGATTCGCTGCGGCCGATCGCATCTTGGCAAACGCTTGGGCTGCCTCTGCCCGCCGTGCGAACGCGGG
>JAUIHJ010000552.1 GCA_030432015.1 bacterium | reverse complement strand
ACGACCGCGCTGGCGATGACCGCTTGGATGAAGAATCCCAGCTACCTCGGGCAGGTCGAACGGGGGATCCGCTACCTGGCGGAGGTGTGCCAGGCGGGCCGCTTTGGCTCGACGCAATCGACCGTGCTGGCGCTACGCGCCATCGTGGCGTACGACCAACTTCGAGCCAAGCCGCGTGCGAGCGGTGATGTCGCTGTGTGGATTGATGGTCAACCAATTGGCGAGCCATTGGCATTTGACGACGGCACCCACGGCAGCCTTCACTTGCCGGACTTTGCCAGCCACCTCGAGCCGGGCCGACATCAGGTCGAACTGCGGATGAAGGGCGGGAGTGAAATGCCCTGCGTGATCAACGTCAATTACAATCGGCTGCAGCCGCCGTCGTCGCCCGATTGCCAGTTGCATCTGCAGGTGAAGCTGGCGGATGTCAGGATTCGCGAAGGGGCCACGACCGACGTTGAAGTCGTGGTCGTCAATCGTTCGGATCAACGTGTGCCGACACCGACGGCAATCGTCGGGATCCCGGGCGGATTGGAAGTCCGGCATGACCAGCTCAAGGAAGCGGTCAAGCAGGGGCTCATCGCGGCCTACGAGGTCCGTGGCCGCGAGGTGATCTTGTACTGGCGGGTCCTGGATGGGGAACAGCGGGTTCGCGTGCCGTTGAGTTTGGTGGCTGCCGTACCCGGTGTCTACCGCGCGCCGCCAAGCCGCGCCTATCTGTACTACACGGACGAGCACAAGCATTGGGTTGAAGGTGTCCAGGTCACGATCGTGCCTGCCAAGTAGTGGCGGTACGACATTCGTCTGGCGCGTGTCCCCGGATTTTCCCGCTAACCCATTTCGAGGTGTGCCGTGCCTTTGGGAAGAAACGTTTTCCAGCTCTCGAACTTGGGATTGTCCAATTTCATCGTCAAGGTCGGATTATGCGCCGGCTGCTTTGGCTTGGACATTAAGACCATCCGCGCTTCCTTGGGGGTCCGTCCCCCTTTCTTGGTGTTGCAGCGGACGCAGGATGCGACCACATTTTCCCAGGTGGTTGGCCCACCCTTGCTTCGTGGTACGACGTGATCGAGGCTGAGCTGGTTGGGCGGCAGGGACTGTCCGCAATATTGGCAGCAGTGACCGTCCCGAGCAAAAAGATTTCGACGGTTCAGCCGCACTTGGGATGTGTGTTGACGATCAAACCGTGTGAGTCGCACAATCCGCGGCAATTGGATGTCAAAGTTGACGGCCCGAACCCAATCGTCATGATGGTTGCCATCGTCCCGGCGGAGCTGGCTCAATTCACACCAGGCGTCAAAATCATAATTGCAAAACTGTCCATCCTCGATATCGATAACTTCCGCGACTTCGCGGTATAGCAGTACAAATGCCCGTCGTGCCGTCACAACACGGACAGCTGCATAGTGGCGATTCAACACAAGCACGCTGGTGTTGAGGATGTTACCGCGCTGCTCTGGACTCATCGAGAGTCTCCCTTGGTAAGCGCCGGGTTGTTCGATCAAAGGAGTTGACCGAACGACTACGCCAATGAGTAAAACGAGTGATGACTCGTTTGCCACACTTGCGGATTTTGATCCGAGCGGGGTTCATGCATTCTATCCGGATGTCGTGGCTCGGGCCAGTCTGCGGATGCCAGCAGCGCCGGCGATCGAATTTTTCGAGAACAATCGACTTGCCCCGCCGGGCGCGTTGGCATTACGATGAGGTCATGATGAGCTGCGTTGGCGGAAACGTCGTCATCAAGAAAACTTGTCATCAAATTAGATCTTAAAGAATTCTTCATGAAGGACTGCGGAATGATTCATTTTTCGTGTGATCGCTGTAAGCGAGTCCTTGGTAGTGATGAGCTCCGCTACGTCGTTCGGCTGGAAGTTCAGGCCCAAGTCGATACGGTCGACGGCGGAGAACTGGACGACGATCGCGACCATTTGCTTGAACTCCACGAAATCCTTGAACGGCTCGATGACGAAGATGCCGATTACGACGGCGAGGACGTTTATCAACGCCAACGATATGACCTGTGCCCCGACTGTCACTGCAAGTTCATGAAGAATCCAGTCGGGCGCGAGGCTCCGGTCCACCTTGGCTTCAGCCAAAACTGATTCGCCACGCTCATGACGCGTCGTTTTCGCCGTCGCCCCTCCACCGCTGTTTACATTGTGGTGGCACTGGCGGTGGTTGTTCTGGCTCGCTACACCTACGATCGCGCCACACAGCGCCCGGGTGTTGCCACCTCCGCTTTCTTGCAGGAGGGGGGCTGCGAAGTCATTCGTGTGATTGATGGCGACTCGCTGGTCGTTCGCCAGACCGCGGTTCATTCGCAACCGGGAAAACGCTTGACGAATGAGGCCACGATCAGGTTGTTGGGCATTAACTGTCCGGAATTTGACGAGCCCTGGGGTGACGAGGCGACGGCCATGACGCGTCGTTTGTTGGACCGGCGGACCGTTGTGCTGCGTTTTGATCGCCGCCGACTGGACCGTTATCAGCGGTTCTTGGCTTACGTGATGGTGGATGACCTGCTGGTCAACACGGCACTGGTCCGGGCTGGGCTGGCGCGTGCGGACGTTTATCCCGGCGACTCGCAGGCGATGGGCCGGAAGGTCAAGCAGGCTGAGCAGGAAGCGAAGGCCGCGCGTCGCGGCATCTGGACTGAGTAGCCGACTCGGCAGGCAGCGCGGGGTGATGCGGGCTGGCCGCGATCGTGCTTTGTTTTGCACCGGATTCCCATGTCAGGGGACGTTGAGGGTATGCCAAGCGACTGATAGAATCTGCTCCTTCAGCTTCAGGCTGCAAACGCCCAACCTGTTCCTAGCAAGGCAAGGACTGATTTTTCGTGAATGCAAAAGATAACTTGAAGATCGCGGTGATTGGTGGGGACGGGACCGGACCCGAAGTTACGGCAGAAGCCCTGAAGGTGCTGGCCGCGGCCGCGTCGATTGATGGATTCGAATTTTCGACGCAGGACTTCTCGTTTGGCGGCGAGCATTACCTGAAGACAGGGGAGATTCTACCTGAGGGCGCGGTGGCCGAGTTGCAGAAGTTCGACGCCATCTACCTCGGAGCCGTCGGGCACCCGGATGTCGCTCCCGGCATCCTCGAAAAGGGGTTGCTGCTGGAATTGCGATTCAAGCTGGACCAGTACATTAATCTTCGTCCCGTAAAGCTCTACCCCGGTGTGGAAACCCCCCTGGCCGACAAGAAGCCGGAAGACATCGACTTTGTTGTCGTGCGAGAAAATACCGAAGATCTGTATTGTGGCATCGGCGGCTTCCTCAAGAAGGGGACCGCGGACGAGGTGGCCACGCAATCCGCGATCTACACGCGGAAGGGATGCGAGCGTTGCATTCGCTGGGCATTCGAGTACACGCAGAAACGAAACAACCCCAAGGGGAAACGCCTAACGCTGGTCGCCAAGACCAACGTGCTGACCTTTGGTCATGATCTCTGGTGGCGAACGTTCCAGGACGTCGCCAAAGATTATCCGGATGTCGAACCGGACTATAACCACGTCGACGCCTGCTGTATGTGGATGGTCAAGAATCCCGAGTATTACGACGTGATCGTGACGACCAATATGTTTGGCGACATCATCACCGACTTGGGTGCGATGGTCCAAGGTGGGATGGGCGTTGCGGCGGGGGGCAATATGAATCCCGATCCAGGCGGCGTCAGCATGTACGAGCCGATGGGTGGCAGCGCACCCAAGTACACCGGTCAAGGCGTGATCAATCCCATTGCTGCGATTGGCGCGATGTCGATGCTATTGGAGCATACCGGGCAAGAAGCCGCGGGCTCGCGCATTCTCAAGGCGATTCAGGAAGTTACGGGGACCAAGATGAAAAGCCAGGCCGCCGGTCGGATGGGTTTCAGCACATCCGAAGTTGGCGATCTGGTTGTGGCCGCGATGCAGGCATAACGGACTGCCGAATTTCGCGCCGCTCGATTTTGGCAAGGCTGCCGTGCTGTTGCGCAAGCGAAAGCATGCTCAGGGACGGGCACTTTTTGGTTTCGATTGCCGCCGACGAGTTGATCTTCAGGCTGACCTGCCGGGGGCGTGCTCGGACGCGGATCTTCGCGTCGGGGCGGGCGCGAACGTCGTGTGGCCGGCTACCGCATCAGTCGGTCGAGTCGCCGGTGGGCGGCGAGATATTCTTCCGCGGCCGCCCGAAGATTGGGTGGCAACCGGCGTGGTAATTCGGTGTTGGCTGCACGCTGAGGATGACGCAGCAGTTGTTCCAGCCAGGCGTCGGCGACTTTTGGTTTGACCACGTCGAGCAACCCGCCAAGCTCATGAAAGACGGTCGGGTAGTTCAGGCGGTGCAGATCGTCGCGACTTGTCGCGGCCAACCGGCAGAGTTGTCGTTCGGCACGAACAAAGTCCTCCGCCAGTTCGTAGCTCGCCTGGTCTCCAACGCCGACCAGCACGACGCGCAATTGTGACTGGCCGCATTGCGTCAACTCGTCCAATTGCCTGACGACCCCACGGTCGTATCCGCGGGCTCGACAATCCACCATCAGCAGGCTGCCTTGCCAATCGAAGGGAGCCGAGAAGACGATGGTAAAGACCTTCGATCCTTCGAGATTCAATTGGCGTGACCGCCTCAATTTGAAATAGACCCCTTGAGAATTCAGCAATGTGCCACTGGCGGCAACTGCGTCCATGGGGGCGACCAATTCGTATCGTTCGGAATCGGTGCGCTTCGAACCGATGCTGCTATTGCCACTGGCTTGCACCAGGTGGTCCCAGGCCCCGTTGAGCGCGATGCCAGTGGACTTTGTCTTTTCGTCCTTCTTTTCGATGTTGATCCCGCTGGCGTAGTCGGATGCGAGGGTTGTCCGCGGTTGGTAATCGACCACCCTGACCGACGTCCGAGGGCTCACGAAGCGGTAGATGTATTCAACCAGGTCAGCCTCGGTGCCGTGCGAGACGTACGACGAGATTTCAAAGGTGGCTTCCAGCAAGCGGTGCTGAGGGTGATGTGCGGCGAACTCGTCGGTCGTGACATCGGCGCAGGTGATCACCAGAGGTACGTCGAATTGCACCTGCGGCGCTGCGGCGTGCGCGGATGAATTCGCCGTCAAGGCCAGCAACGCCATCGCCGTCAGCGTGTGAAATGCCAGGGGAGAGGGGGAGATGAAGGCGAATCGATCCATGACAGAAGCTCCTGTTCAAAATGACCCGTGACGGGACATGTGAGTTGAAGCAACCCTGCCGTGTGACGGTTTGTCAGGAAACCGCCTGCCCTCCGTCGTGGAGGTGCTTGGGATGAAGATGCGGGCGGGGATTTCTGACGCGACTTGCGGCCCACCTGCCCATGCGGGAATCATAGGCGGGTCGCCCAAACGGTCAAGTGTTCCGCCCAGAGAATCCAGGTCGCGTGGTTTTTCAATCGGGGTCTTCGAGGCAAGCACGAAAACGGACGCGTGGGGCTATAAGAAAGCAATGCGCGTCGCCGAACGTGCGACTTCCAGACGAACGCGTCGGGCTACAAGTCGCGCAGTTTGACCTGCCCAATACCCTGCCAGGGAATCAATTCAGGGAATCAATTCAGGGAATCGACGCCGAGCAACGGATTTCGCCGAAATCTCGAATCGTCTCGAAGTCATGTTCCGCGGGCGGCTCGGCGTTACCCGGTCGGAGGCAGAGTGCGGTTTGCATTCCGGCGCGTCGAGCGGCGGCCAGTTCGGTGACCACATCGCTCAGGAAGAGAATGTCCGAGGGTGGACGACCGAACTCGCGCGCGATCTTGGCGTAGCTGTCGTGATTGACCTTTGGCCCTGT
>JAUIHJ010000551.1 GCA_030432015.1 bacterium | reverse complement strand
GACGGCGAAGAACGAGCCGGTCCCGGATGGTCGCCGAATTGAAATCGGTCATTTCGTTAGTAAGAAGTTGAAACTGGGGCCTTCGCCGGCGTGGGGACGGGCGCGAATGCCTGGGATGGGTCGAACCCCGCGTTATGCCCGTCGCTGGAGGTTGGACCGGGAAGATTCGAAGGCGACGGGGCATCGTAGAAGGCATTGGGAAGATTCACACTCGGTAGCGGGCTGACCGGTGATGGGGATGGATGATACAACGGCGCGGACGGCTGCAGGGCGGAGGGAATCTCGCCGCTCGGTAAGCGACTCGGCGTGGGCGGCGTAATCCCAATGCCATCGGCCCACAATTCGGCGATCGTCATCGCCGCCGCGACGTACTTCTCTTCGGACTCTTGCCGCTGGGTCACTTGCGCACGAAGCTCCTTCAGGCGAGCTTCGAGTTCGGCCAACTTCTGCTCGCGCCACCACGTCTCGATCGCATAGTGCTCGGTGTAGTTCTCCTTGAGTGCCAGACTATGCTCCTCTTTCTCCTCGGGCGTCTTCGCCGCTTTGAGGTTGTCTAACAACCCGGCATGACGCGCCGCGGTGACGGCCAGGACTGCCGCCCGCTTCCCTTCGGGTGGAAGGTCGAGCTGTTTCAGGTCGTCGTCTTTGTCAATTTCGGCCGATCGCGTTTCAAAGACGTAGCGTTGAACCTTGACATCCTTGCCATCGGGGCCGCGAAACTCGTGCGTCACCGGCCGCCGGATCGTGTAGTGAATCTGAATCGCTCCGGAGTGTTGCCCGGCGGCGGACGTTGAGGGGACCGGAAACGGTGTGCCGGGCGTATTTTTTTCAAGGTCGCCGGACGCAGGGCCGTAGGGATTGAACTGCGGGGCAGAATTCCGTCCCGAGGACGATTTGCCCTTTGGCTGCGTGGCGTCGTTGGATGCCACGGCAGGCTCGTCCAAGGCTGGGCGAGCATGCTGCGCGATGCCATGCCCGGCGACCAGTGCCAACGACACGACGCCAAGTGCCAACGGAAGCCGAAAAGTAGTGATCATCAGGATGCCTCCCAAGTGCTGTCTGGTCTAGTGAACCGCGGGCGCGTTGCTCACGGGTGCGTTGCTGACTGGTTCGGTCGTCGTATCGCTGGCAGGTAACGCTGCGGCGGCCGTGCTTGCCGTATCGACGGCCCCGACGCTCTGCGCCGAAGCGTTCCCCAGGCGGTCGGCGGTCGCCTCAATCCATCGGATCGTTTGTTGGAATGTTTCGAAGTCTGCCACGTGATCGCTGGCGGTCTGGATGTCTGAAGCGTGTCCGCTGGCCAGCTCCGCGTCGAACTGTCGCAAAGCCTCCTCGAGTTCATGAAAGCTTTGCTGCCAACGAGCGGACTCGGTGTCGCGAGATTCGTCCCCCGTTGCGATCGCAGCCGGACCGGCCGCCGAGGGTTGCGACGGGATTGGGCCGGGCAACGGGCGCAGCGCGGAGTTGTCTCCTGCACCGTTGATGTCGGTAGACCAACCGCTGTCTGTGCCCGTGGCAGTGGCGTTGCTCGACGTTGTTGCAGCTTGCCATGAGTCGGCGTGGCGAGTTCCCGATGTTGCCGCGCCCTGTTGTGTGCCGATTGCGGGTGCCGGCGCAAAGTCCGGGGCAAAGTCCGGGGCAAAGTCCGGTGCGCCTCCGACGGCCGTCGATTGCAGGGGCGTTGCGGCCTCAGTCCACCCGGGCTCCCGGATCGGCGCAGCATCGGCATTAGGGCGGAACGGCGAGGCAGAGTCCCGCAACGCTCTGCGCCCAGAGGCGTCGAAGAGTTTGCTCGCCTCGGCCGTCGCTGAGGCCTGCCTGGAAGGAAACGTGAATCCGTCCGGCAGCGCCGGCGGTTGCGTGGCGGCGGGTTCGGCATTGACGCGGTCTGGCCCCGCGTCGGCTGAGACCTCGGCCAGTGTCGTCCTGGGCAGCCGGAAGAGTTGCCCGGAAAGTTGGAAGATCACAATCGTGCACAGGGCCAGTAGCAGGAGCGCGACGGTCGCACCAATGGCTCGGGGGATGGCTGTGCTACGGCGTCGTGGCGGCGTCGCGGTTGGCTCGGCAGTCCCCTGGAACGGATTGGCATCATCGGGCGATGCTTGATGCGAGAGCAATCGCAGGCACTCGGTCCGCACATCGTCGGCATTGGCAAATCGATCAGCGGGCGACTTCGCCAACAAGCGGTCGACCAGGCTGGCGATGGCGGGCGAAACGCTGGGATTGATCTCACGGATTGGACGATGGGGCTCGGTACAAATTCGATTCAGAATGGCCAGGGTCCGTTCGGCGCGAAACGGCGGCCGACCGGTCAGCATGAAATAGACCACGCCGCCCAAACCAAACAGGTCGCTACTGGCACGAACGGTAGCGCCCCGGGCCTGTTCGGGGGACATGTAGTGCGGTGTGCCGGCGATAAAACCGGTGCGGGTCAAGCTGGCGTCGTCGACGGCGCGTGCCAGGCCGAAGTCGGTGATCCAGACGCGCTGCCCCGCCGGACCGACGAGGATATTCGCCGGCTTTACGTCGCGATGCACCAACCCTTGGTCGTGGGCAGCGGCCAGCGCGGCCGCCAACTGGGCGGTCATCCGGAGCGTGGTGGTGACGTCCAGGGGCCCGTCGCGAATCACCCGCTGCTGAAGCGAGTCTCCCTCGACGTATTGCATGACGAGGTACGGGAATCGCCCGCCGCCCTCGACATGATGCACGGCGACGACATTCTCGTGTGCGACTGCGGCGACCGCTTGGCTTTCGCGGGCAAACCGTTGGCGGGCGGCGCCATGTGCGGCGAGCGCAGGGGCGAGAACCTTGATGGCCACGGTCCGGCTCAGCTCCGGATCGACCGCTTGCAAGACAATCCCCGTGCCTCCAGCTCCGATGATCCGCCGGATCACGTACCGGCCCAGCGAACCGAGCATCGCGGGGTCGCGCGACTTGGCCAGGAGCCCGCTTTCCACAAGATCGCGTTCGTGGTCCGGATACGCATCAAATTCTTCGAGGTCTGCACTGCCCAGGTCATCCTGGCACGGATCGATGTCGGGCGTCGCGGGTTCCAGCCAGCGACTGGCGTCGAGCCACCAGGCGGGTTCGGCAGCGAGTTGCGTAAGACGCTGCTGGCACGTCTCGCAACTATCCAAGTGCGTGGCCAGGCGGGCGTCAGCGCGATCATCCAACTGCCCTGCCAACAACGCATCCAACGGTTGCCGCTCGCAAGACCGGGATAATGCCATGCGCGGAGCCCAGCTCATGATGCAAGTCCTTCGTTTGGTTGGGCGTCGGCGAATGTGGCGGAGGCCATCTCTAAGATGTCGAGTGCTTCGGGAACGTCATCCAGGGTCACCTCTTGCACGCGCTGCCGCAGCCTCGCCATCACGCGACTGCGGGCGACATAAACGGATCCGACCGACATGCCCAAGTCCGTGGCCGTGGTCGGGATCGAATGATTTTCGACGGCCGTACACCAGAACGCGCGCCAAGTGTTCGACTGAAATTCGCTCCGCACCTCGTCGGCGACCCACAGAAAGGCGTGACGCTTCAATTCAACGGTTAATTCACGCGGCGGGACCGACGACGGGTCCGGGGCTTCTGAAATCACCGCCCGTACCTGCGAGTCGCCGCTGGCCTGTCCGCAGGCGCGGAGCCTGGCCAGATACTGGAGGCAGATATTGCGGCCAACTGCATACAGCCAGGTTCGAAACCGGGCCCGCTGGCGGTCGACGGTAAACCGAGCCACCGTCGCGGAGACGGCCACCAGAACCTCTTGAACCAATTCGCGTGCATCGGCGTGCTGCAACCCGAAGCGGCGGGCCTGCCGGTAGATGAACGGCTCGTAGAGCGAGGCGAATTCACGCCATGCGTCGTTGTCACCGAGGTCGGCGAGACGCGCGATCAGGCTGCTGCGTGTATCTGGGGTGATGGCCATTTAGGTTCCTTCCTATCGTGACTCCGCGAGATCGGCAGAATCTTTCACAGATTCTGACCAATTTCCCAGAATAAGTCTTGGCCAATCCGTGCTTGCACGCCAGATGCCGTCCCGCGTGAATCACGTGTCCGACGGCTTCTTCGCGACGACCGACATGGCGAGCTTGTAGATCATGGCGGCGACCGCGAGCAGTGCCAGCACCGAAACGGCGTCGACCATCATATTCAGACTCGCGGATTCGGAGTCGAGCAGTCTCAGCGAGCTGATCTTGAGATACGCAGTTATTCCCAGGCCGACGCCCACCAGCGATTCGCCTGCAATCAGGCCGGAGGTCAAGAGGACACCACGTTTCTGGGCCGCGTCTGCTTGCGTCTTGGCCGCGCGATTGACCAGCCAACTGACCAGGCCACCCAACAAGATTGGTACCGCCAGGCCGAAGGGAAGGTAGATCCCGACGGCAACCGGCATCACGTGCAGCCGAAAGTTAACTTTCATTTTGGCCAGGATGAAGTCCGCAATCAGAAGCGCGATTCCAATTCCTGCCCCCCAGGCGACCATGTCTTTGGGCAATGACTCGCCGCCAAAGAACCCGTTGGCCAGCGAAGCGAACAGGTTTGCCTGTGGCGCCGGAAGATCGCGCCCGCCGATCCCCCCTGTCCCTTCATTCAGCGACCCTTGGTGCAGAACGGTCATCACCGGCGCCATGAAGAACGCCGCCGCCATGACTCCCACAACCTGCATGATCTGCTGATTGCGCGGCGATGCGCCGACTAAGTGGCCCGTCTTGAGATCATTACAAACATCACCGGCCGTGCAGGCCACGCAGCAGACAATTCCGGCGACACCCAGCGTGGCGATCACTCCCGCTTCGCCGCCAAACCCAAACAACCAGATGAGCCCCCCGGTCACCAACACCGCCGTAATCGTCATTCCTGAGACCGGGCTATTGGAGTTGCCTACCAGCCCCACGATGTAGCTGGCGACTGCGGCAAAGAAGAACGACATCACAATCATGGCCACCGTCGTGAGAATCGTGATTCCAATCGCTTGCCCCAGCAGCACGAAATAGACGCCTCCAATGATGGCGACACAGATTAACCCCAGGGTCAAAATGGCGGCGCCACTGAGGTTTCGTTCGGTATGGTGCTGCTGCGCGACGTCCACCTGCTGTCCGGTCAGCAGGAGCTTCATTTCGTTGACCGCTGCCAGGAGGCCGTGTCGCACATGCCAGATCGAGACGACGCCACCGACCAGCATCGCGCCGACTCCCATGTAGCGAATCTTGCTGCTCCACAAGTCCCAAGCAAGATCCGCCGAACTTTCCGCCTCGAGCCCTTCGATTCCCAGCAGCGGAATTCCAATCAGCCAGCCAATGGCGCCGCCGATAAAGATCTGAATGGCGATCGGCAGGCCGACGATGTAGCCCACCGCCAGCAACGCAGGCGAAATGTCGAGACCGAAATAGAAGACCCGGCTGCTGGTCGCCACGGCCCCTTCGACCGCCCCACGCAGCACACCCAGAAAGGAAATCGCAAACTTAAACAGGCCACCCACGATGATGCCCAGCACAACGAACACGAGGCCGCTCGACGCGTTCTCATCCGCCTTGTCGTCGCTGTGTTCTTCGTCGCCATCGGCCCCCACCAGCAAGACTTCGGCACACGCCACACCCTCGGGGTATTTCAGTTCGGGGTTGTCCAGAATAAAGACCCGCCTCATCGGGATCATCAGCAGGACACCGAACAGCCCGCCAGCCAAAGCAATCAGCGACGTGATCCAAAAATCAAAGTCAGACCAGATGCCGGCCAGAATCAACGCCGGCATCGTGAAGATGATTCCAGCGGCCAACGATTCTCCTGCCGAAGCGGCCGT
>JAUIHJ010000550.1 GCA_030432015.1 bacterium | reverse complement strand
GAGGAATGCTGGACGATACGCTGATCGTCTGGGGGGGCGAATTCGGCCGGACGGTCTACTCGCAAGGGACACTCACCAAGCAGAATTACGGGCGAGATCACCATGGGCACTGCTTTTCCGTCTGGTTGGCAGGTGGCGGAATTCGCGGCGGCATGACCTATGGAAAGACGGATGACTACAGCGTCAATGTCGTCGAGAACGGAATGGAAGCGCATGACTTGAACGCGACCATCCTCCATCAGATGGGCATTGATCACGAGCGACTTGTCTATCCGTTCCAAGGCCGCGATTTTCGCCTGACCGATGTGCACGGACGCGTGGTGCACGATATCCTGGTATCGTAGCCGCGCCCCGGTAACGTCGCGGCGCCGCCCTGAAGTCGCCTGCGTGGATAGCGCCAGGTTGATCTGGACTCGCCTTAATGCAAACCCGGCGCACGCAAGTACATTCGAATTGATCGACACGTCACGCTTCCCACGAAGCGCCAAGAAAATGCCAATCGGCTTTCCGCTGCAACCATTTCACATTCAGGCTGACCAACCATGAAGCACAGCATCCCATTCGTTTTACTGTTCAAGACGTTCCTGCTGGGTTCGCTGTTGCTTGGCGTCGCGCCGAGCGACACGCGGCTACTCGGCGCCGACGCGGTCGCAGCGGACAGGCCGAACATCCTCTGGCTGACCTGCGAAGATAACAACGTCAACTGGGTCGGTTGCTACGGAAATCCCCATGCCGAAACGCCGAACATCGACGCACTGGCCGCGGAAGGTTTCCAGTACATGCATTGTTACGCCAATGCGCCGGTGTGTGCGCCGTCACGGAGCACCTGGATCACAGGCGTGCATGCATTGTCGATGGGGACGCACCCGATGCGGAGCCGCTATCCGATTCCGCACGACGTCATCCAGTACTATCCCGACCTGTTGAAGAAGGCGGGGTACTTTGTCGGCAACGCCAAAAAGACGGACTACAACATTGGTGGTCGCAACGACGGCGACGCGTGGGATACCAATCGGGCAGATTGGAAAGAGCTTCAGGCGCGGCAGCCCTTCTTCATGGTGATCAACAATACCAAGTCTCATGAATCCAGGGCGTTTGGTGACGTCAACAACACGACGCACGACCCAGCGGACGTGCGCTTGGCGAAATACCATCCTGACATCCCTGACATTCGCAAGAATTATGCCCACTACCACGATCAGATGAAGAAGATGGACGCCGATATCGGCTTGGCGTTAAAGGAATTGGAGAAGGCCGGTCTGGCCGAGAATACGATCGTCATTCACAATTCGGACCATGGCGGCGTCATCGCCCGCAGCAAGCGGTTCCTGTTCAACAGCGGCACGCATTGCCCGCTGATCATTCGCATTCCGCCGAAATTCAAGCACCTCCGCCCGGCCGAACCTGGCACCAAAATCAACGACCTGGTCAGCTTTATTGACATGACCAAAACCTGGCTCAGTATCTGCGGTGCCGAAACGCCCGATTACTTACAGGGCAAAGTGTTCCTGGGGCCTGATCAGGAAACGCGTGATTATCATGTCAGTTTTCGGTCGCGGATGGACGAACGATGCGATAACGTACGAGCGATTCGAGATCAGCGGTTTCTCTACATTCGCAACTACATGCCCTATGCACCCTGGGGGCAACACCTGAATTATCTGTGGACGATGCGTGCGACGCAGGCCTGGGAACAGCACCATCGGGCCGGTAAAACCAACGCCGTCACCGGCCGCTTCTTCGGCACCAAGCCGATGGAAGAGCTGTATGACACGGCAGTCGACCCAGACAACGTGAACAACCTGATTGACGAGCCCAAGTACGCAGAAGACGTCGCTCGCTTGAGCTCGGCACTCGACCAATGGCAACTTGCTCATTATGACTCGGGACTGCTGCCCGAGAGCGAAGTCGTGCGGCGCAGCGAGGAAGCCGGTAAGACGATCTACGAACTGGTTCGGTCGCCGACGCTTTATGACGTGCGCGGGTTGCAGCGAGCTGCCGCGCGGGCCTTGAAACAGGACGCGGCAAACCTTCCACACTTCTATCAAGACCTCGCGGACCAGGATGCGGGAGTTCGCTATTGGGCGATCGTGGGTTGCTTCAATCTGCAAGAGTCTACGCCCCTCGACCTGGAGATCATTCGCAAGTCGCTGCACGATGATTCGCATCATGTCCGAGTCATGGCGGCCTGGATCCTCTATCGCGGTGGTGACAAGGCCGCGGCGCAAGAATGCTGGAATTCCCTGTTGCGTGAAAGTAGTTACGCGTCATTAAAAATCTTCAACGTCGTCGACTGGATCGGCGACGGCGTCGAACCCTATGCCGAAGCGATGAAGGCCTGTGATTTCAGTCACGGCGGCTACGTGGCTCGGATGAAGACCTACCTCGGGGTTGCCGGCGACGCGAAGCCAGCCAGGAAGCAACAACGCAAGGCCAAGACCAAGACGAAAGTGTGAGCACATTGACGACAGGGCAACGTCTTGAATTCCACCGGTCTCGGCCGCGGCGGCGCCATGCATTTCAGCGAATCCCCGTTGTTGTGCTGACATATGCTGCGATGTGCCAATGCCGGTTGCTGTTGATTGCGGCGAGCCTGGTGGCGGTACTTTCCGCGTCGATCGCAGCGGATGGGACGGCGCACGTCGCCGCGGCCCCGCCCGAGTTGCAAAATTGGTTGCAGCCGCAATCGTGGCAACGTGATACGAATGGTGCCATTGTCCGGCTTGGTGAGCCTGGCCGGTTCGATGACACGCATATATTCGCACCCTGTGTTGCGAGAATCGGAGGTGAATATCGCCTGTGGTATAGCGGGTCGAGCGGCACGGTTGCTGAGCGCGTCTTTGATTTGGGGCTGGCAAGCAGTGCGGACGGCCGCGTCTTCCAGAAATCCTCCGTTAATCCGGTCTATCGATTCGGCGATGGCAAGCATTCGGTACTGACGGCTACCCTTTTGCGCAGTCCGGATGGTTCCGTGCTGCGCGAAGGCGGCAAGCTGCGAATGTGGTTCAGCTCCACACATTTTTCGGGCGGCACTGGGCATCATGCGCTTTACGAGACACAAAGTGTCGACGGCATCAGCTGGAGCAAGCCGTCCGAACCGCTGCTCGATCACGTCTATGCCCCGACGATCCTGAAGGAGGGGCTCGCGTACCGTATGTGGTACACGGATGTGTCCAGCGATCCGTGGGTCATGCGGCTCGCGACCAGCCGTGACGGCCGGCAATGGCACGTTCATCCCGAGCCGCTGCTGCAGCCGGAAGCCGAGTGGGAAAAGACACGACTCTTCTATCCCTGCGTGCTCAAAGCTGACGGCGTGTATCTGATGTGGTACGGCAGCTACTGGACCGCGCGCCCCAACACAACTGCCATCGGCCTGGCCGCCAGCCTGGACGGCCGTCGCTGGTACCGAAATCCGCACAACCCTGTGCTGCGTCCCGATCCGGAACGACCCTGGGAGTCGCACTACACGACCAGTCAATCCGTCATTCGCCACGACGACGGCTCCTTTCGGATCTGGTATGCCAGCCGCACCAAGCCCCCCTTCGTCAACAAATACTTCGCGATCAATACGGCGACTTGGGCCGGGCCGGAATTGCCAAGCGAGCCGGATTCGTCAAGCGAGAAAGCGGAGTGCCAACAACCCACACTTCCCACGCGCGACGCTGGCGATACTTATGGCAGCCACCTCCGCGGTACGCCAGCGGCACCCATCGCCAACGGTACGATGACGGTTCATTGGAAGGACCCGGTAACGGCGGCGGCCTCGCGACATGTCCTGGTGCATTTTCACGGAGCCCCGGAGACGGTTGGCAGTGCGTTTTCCCGCAGTGGGGTGGATGCGATCCTGGTCGTGGTCAACTTCCGCGGCTTGTCCTCCGCCTACTCCAAGCCGTTTGCCTCGGATACGACTCTCTTTTCACGGATCCTGGGACGTGCCCGGGCAGCGTTCAGCGCGTCGGGTGCCGGGGGCGACGCGGACGATTGGCAACGCGTCTCCGTTTCGTCCTTCAGCGCCGGCTACGGTGCGGTCCGCGAGATCCTCAAGACGCCCGAGCTATTCGACAGCATCGACGCGATCGTTGCCGCCGACTCGATCTATGCCGGCCTGCAATCGGAGCAACCGGTGCGTCAGGTCGACGAGCAGCAGATGCGCGACTTTCTGCGATTCGCCTCGCTGGCTGCCACGGGAAAAAAGTCGTTCGTTCTTTCGCACTCGGCACAGCCGACTCCGTACGCGAGTACAACCGAGACGGCCGATTACTTGCTCGACGCGCTGATGATGGGCCGCAACTCGGACTCGACGATCGCCACGCCAACCTGGAAGCAGGCAACGGCCGCAACGCGGCGCGGATTTGTCGTGCTTGGCTTCGAGGGCGAATCCGGCCCAGACCACCTGCAGCACCTGCGCAACATCGACTTGCTTTGGAATCGACTGTCGGACGTGCAGCAATAAGGACGCGGATGACTGACATGTTGGACGATTGACGCTTCGGGTTCGGTACTTCGCGGCAATCGTGGCAAGTCATAGATTCAAGCGTTCATTCATCGGCCGCCCTTCGAGCCCACACGATGGGGAACATTGACGGCATTATTCGCGTCACCCGGCAGTCGTCACGACGATGCCAGGCCGCGGATCGTCAGGTTCACCCGTCATCGTGATCGCGGACTTGGGAGGCTCCAACTCCGGAAAGGCAGCGACGACTGCAAGCGTAACGCGAAAAATCGTCGAAGTGCGGCAAGCTTCATTTTCGGTACGCCAGTCGGCGGCGGGCGTCGATGAGTAGGGGCCGGTGCAATATTGTAGTGCGGCGTCGAGCGGAGCGAGTTGGGCAGTCAACGAACCACGCGAGATTCGTACGCCTCGCAACCGGGGCTCGCTCGACGCGGACTTTGGAGCAGACCGCCCCGAGTGTTGGCTCGCAAGTCCTCAGCACCGAACTGTGTCGCCAATCGCACATGGCTAGGAACGGTTACACATGAGCGCGCAACGCCAGTCTGGATCGATTTCGGACCTCGTCAACCTTCTTCGGTGCCCGCCCACCGAGGCATCGAAAGTGATCGTCCGAATTGGCTTCGGTCGCCGGGGAATTGCGACGGCGACGCTGTTTCAGGATATGTTGAAAACGCCTCCAGTCTTATCGACCGGAGGCATTATCGCACTTGGCAAGCCGGCGAAGATAGACACAGACCGATGCTCGCAGGTGCCTGCGTTCCTTATGAGCCTGTGATCGCAACCGACAGCGCCTAATCGGTTTTGCAGTTCGGTCGATTGTTGACGCGTCTTACACGCGACGGCTTGTGGGGACGATCTGTCGTTTTTCGGGGGCCCGCACCTCTCGGCGCGCGATTTCTTCTTGATCGACGTTCAAAATGGCGGCCAGAAAACGTGAAGCAACAATTGCTTGCAACATGCTAGCTTCGGCGATATCGTGACTTCTGCTCAGCGATATTGGCAATCATCGATGACGTACCATCAACAAATTCACCGATTAAGTCGTTTCCCACGCAAGCTCAAAGGGGACAGCTAAATGACGTCGTGTTTTCTAAGTCATGCCACTTCAGACGAAGAGGTGCTACGTGCCGAGTTGGTGAATGACTTAGAAAGGATCGGAATTAAGGTGTTTATTGCACAGCGGGATATTGGCGGGGGTGACGATTGGCAGAATGCATTGCGCAAGTCGCTCGCAAGCAGCCAATGGTTTATTTTGGCACTTTCCCCAAGGTCTGCTGAATCTGATTGGGTAGCATATGAACTAAAGTGTGCGCTTGAAGGACACCTAAGTGACCGCATAATTCCGGT
>JAUIHJ010000549.1 GCA_030432015.1 bacterium | reverse complement strand
GCAGAGGTCCTGAATGTTGCATTGGCGGCCGATTTGGATCGGCGCCGTATCGCCCCGCACGACGGCGTGAAACCAGACGCTCGACTCAGCCGCCAAATGCACGTCCCCCAGGACGACGGCACTGGGAGCGAGGTACGCCGACGGTTCGACAAGCTCATTGCGAAATTGCGTATTCTCGCCCATGGGTCCTCATGGCAGCTGCTGGGATTGGATGACGGGACGTCTGACACGCAAACGACAAACCGCGGGATCACAACCTGTAACACGTGTCCCGTTGTTACCCGCCCGCTGGAGACGATAAGCTATCGTTCCATGATATCTTGCCTGCCGACAATTGCGAAAGCCGTCCCACAGATTCAAGCGAGGGAACTGACCTCGGTGGCCTTGGTGGAGTTCTGCCTCGCGCAGATTGATCGTTGCGACACGGCGCTGGCGGCGTGGGAGTTGGTTGATCGGGACGGTGCGCTGCGGGAGGCCGCGTTACGCGATGCGGAAGTGGGTCAGGGGCACGTGCGCGGCCCGCTTCACGGGATCCCCATCGGTATCAAGGACATCATCGACGTTCAAGGATGGCCGACGAAAGCCGGTTCGCCGACAAGGGCGAATCATGTCGCCCAGGAAGATGCGGCCCTGGTGAGTCGGTTGCGGCACGCAGGCGCCATCATTCTGGGCAAAACCGTGACGACGGAGTTTGCTTGCTTTGATCCGGCCGCAACCCGCAACCCCTGGAACTTAAACCACACACCAGGCGGATCCAGCAGTGGCAGCGCCGTCGCGGTGGCAATGCAGATGTGCATGACCGCGATTGGGACGCAGACCGGCGGGTCGATCATCCGCCCGGCCAGCTATTGCGGCGTGTGCGGCTTCAAGCCGACCTTCGGACACGTCTCGCTCGATGGCGTGGTCCCAGTCAGCAACCACCTTGACCATGCCGGCCCCATCACGCGTACGGTACAGGACGCCGCCATGGTTTTTCTGGCGATGGCCCGGCCGCAGGCTCTCGCCCCGATGTGGCCCAACGGAGCCGACGAAGCCACGCAGGACGAAACTGACAATGAAGTGGCTGCTTCCCGCCTCGATGACCTGGCGCGACTGCTGACGGAGGATTCCGATCCACTGGGCGCGTTGGTCGGCTTACGCCCGCTAGGAGAATATTTTTGCGAAGCGGCTGAGGATCGCGTACGACACTCCTTCCAGACCGCCTGCGACCGGATTGCACCGTCTCTGGATTTGCTCCCTCCCCTCCCCTTACCTGTTTCTTTCGCGGGCCTCCACGAACGTCATCGGCGGGTCATGGCTGTGGATGCAGCCGCGTATCATCGTGACGCGTTCGCTGCATGTCCCGACGACTTTGGACGAAATATTGGAACGCTGATCGCGGCCGGCCTGAACGAACGCGCGGTGGACTACATCGAAGCCGTCAATGCCAGACAACGATTTCGAGATGACATGAATGATTTGCTTGGCTCCGATTCGTTGGCGATCACGCCAGCCACAACGACGACCGCTCCCACGCTGGAGACCACGGGTGATCCGGGATTCAATTCGCCCTGGAGCTACGCCGGCCTGCCGGCGATGACGATTCCCTGCGGCGTCGACGATCAAGGCTTGCCCTGCGGCCTTCAGATCATCGGGCCGTCCGGCAGTGATCTGCGTGTGCTGCGTGCCGCCGGGATCTGCGAGCAGGCAATCAGGTTCGACCAAACGCCACCGCGGTTGCCCCTGTAGATGCTGCGGGTCTTCGGCCGATGCCGGCATCTCTCCGGGGGTCATCGTCACCCGGCGAGAGGCCAGATCACAGCACGTGCAAACAACTGTTTGCGGAACAAAGGGGCCGTGCTGCAACGACTCTCCGCGGCGTGCGGCCCGCGCGATTTGGCAGTTGCCCGCGGTCCTGGTACTCTGTTTCACAGTTCAAGATCAATCTCTGCGCTGTCGGGCAGTGCTTTCACAGCTTCCCAGTGGCCGCCGAACGTGATTGCCAAGTCAACGAGCACCCGCCGACGCTTCCGCCTCCGATTCGGAATTCGGTCGCTCTTGCTACTGACCCTGGTTGTCGCCTGCTCCCTTGGCCATTGGCGACGCCAGGCCGATCGGTTGCACGGAGAGTACTACCAAGGCGACGGCCTTGGCTACAATCTACACTTGACTCTCAAGCACAACGGTACGTTCGATTGTCAGTGGACGGGGTGCTTAGGTGAGTACGGCGCTACGTCTGGAACCTGGACTCACCTCGGGAAACGAATTACCCTCGATGTGACCGAATCCAGCGGGATGTTTAATGACAGGCCCCTGGGCGATTTGACGATCGTAACACGGGATGGGGCCAGACGCCTGCTTCTCGATGCGGATGCAAAGCTTGTCGCAAGCGAGCCAGACATGTGGCGATTCTTGTCATTTTGCCGTGTCGAGACGCAGTGAGGCGACACGGCCCGGGCGCTGCGTCGCGTCGCCTTGGGAGTGCGGCATCGTCCGACCCAATCCCACGCAAATCCACCGCCAGTCCTTCATCACAGACAATGCCGACCTCGTCAACCACGGCGCGACAACGAGCATGCTGCAATTCAATACGGCCTTTCTGTTTAAGGCGACGGCGATCTGCGCGGCAGGGTGTCTGCCGATATCGCTCAACCGAGAAAGTGGCTTCGTTTGGACAGCGTTCCTGCTTCCCGTCAGCTTGGCCTGGCTGGTGGCAACGCAGGTCGGCAAACATGGCCAGTTCGAATTCACATTTAAACAGACTTTGGACTCATCAGTCGTTGAATTTGACACCATCAACGGTCGGTACGATCAATGGTTCACGAGGGGACGCATCATCACGTCCGGGGGATGCTTGTCCGTTGCCATCGGCTTTCCGATACTCCACATTGTGGACCCGGGCCCGATTGCATTATGGCTGCCGATTGTTGTGCTGTTCGCCCTTGGCGCCGTCCTGCTGATCAGCTACACCGAACGACGCAAAGTGCTGACCGTGAAGCGGCAGTTTGTGACAGACTACCTTCTATTCGGTCGCCTTTGCTGGTTACGGCGGCGATGGCAAGTACGGGACGGCGACTACCTGGCAGTCTACCTAAGTGCCCCTAATCCGGTCAAAATTGCAATTCCGGAATTTCAATTCTGCCACATCTTGTTCGTTTGCCGTTCGCAACGCCGGTTCATGATTGCCAGCATGTTCACAAGCGATCCCGTCGTTCCCGACATGGAGATTGCCGCCCGTCGCATCGCAAAGCTGGTTGACTTGCCGTACGAAGGCTATCGCGAATCACACGCCACGTGGTAATGAAGCTGCTCGCCAAATGCAATCAGCGATGCCACGCCCGCATCGCGTCGGACGATTTCGGCGCGAACACCCCAGGCACCTCAGACACCGCAGACGCCGTCGCGGCAAGTCACGGCAAGTCGCGGAGCGGTAGCCTCATCGTCACAATCAGAACCGCCAGGCGTTTAATTCATGCGACTCAGTTGACGTTCACAGCGATGCCAGCACCAAGCAAATGAGACACAAGTGGATGGCGAAGATCACAAAACTAAAGATTGCCATCCATTTGCCACGCAGAGATCCACCGGATGCGGAGATTTGAAACCAGGCAACGGCACCACAGATGGCACCGGCGAGTGCCAAAATCGAACCAATCGGGATCAGAATAATCGCCGGGATGCTCAATAACGCCAGCACCAGCGCCGCGAATGCGAACCCGGACGTCTTGGGTTGGACGCACTGTCCTGTTGGGCAGGCTTGCACACCGCCGATATACGCTGGAGGCACGGGCTGGATTCCACCGGTAGGTGGTAATGTCAATCTTGCTGGGCCCACGAAACGGGCAGCACGAACCGGTAATTGGCTCGCTTCATCGCCACAATAAGACTCTGGCGGGTCGAGCGACCAGAGCACCTGCAACACGACCTCGCGCGTCAGCTCGCCATCGTGCGCCGCGAGCAACTCGTGGATTTGCGATTCCGCCGCCTGGACGATCTCGCGCCGCTTTTCTCGCGAGACGCGACTCTCCATCAAGTTCCGCTCAATTGCATCCAAGCGGCGTTCGATCAAGGTGAAGCAGGTGCGATCCATGTCAGCTACAGTCGACATCCTCAACCTCCTTGTGATCAGCCCAGCGGGTCGGAACCGGCCCCCGACGAATTGCGGGCCCGAATCGTTACTAATGCCGAGAGTGGCGACGTGGCTTGCCGATGCCTGACTCGGACTGGAAAGGGATCGCGACGGGCACGAGTGCTCACTCACAACCGTTATAACAGTTCGCTCGAGACCTGCCAACTTTCAGCCTGCCGCCGCGGCGAGGCTCGTTGGCGCAACTCAAGAAAAACGCGTCAGCGAGGAATGAGGCGAGGACAAATTTCCCTTTGCTCACGCGTCGAGTTGTTCGCGCAGCTTGCGGATCGCCTTGTATTTCTCGTCGCTCACCCGAGCAGGCGTGAGGTCGAGTTCACCGGCGATCTCATGTGTCTGCCAGCCTTCACGCGTCAGCGTGAGAATGTGCGTCTGCCGCTCGCTGAGATGGTGCCGGGCAACTGTCATTACCTCGTCCCATGCCTCGTGCCGCGTATCGACGGTGCCGCGGACGTAGGACTCCTCCAGTTGAGACGGACGTGGTGCGCGCTGCCAGCGTTTGATGGTCCGCCAGACCGTGCGGTTCAACTCCTGGCGTTCGCGGGATTCATTGTTTTGCAACGCGGTCGCCAGTTGATTGCGCGAAACGCGTTCGAGCAACTCCTGCAATGCCTGCTGGGTACAGTCGGACCAATCCTGCTGGGCGATACCGGCATTTCGCCAGCTGACCGTGCAGTAACGCTCGATCTGGTTGATTGTCCGCGCTTCCTGCGGTGAGGCGAGCGCAGAGCTCCCCACGGCTGCGGCCATGGCAACCGCGCAGGCAGCAAATTTTAAGGGCCGATCGTGCCGGTTACGCTGTGACATGGGAGCTCCTCTGAATCGTGATTCGCCGATTTGCTATCGCTAGGACGGGCGAGCACGCCGGTTTGTGATCGTCGTCGAATGTAACGGACAGGCAATCTCGGGAATCTCGCTGCCAAATTGGCCGAGGTCGACCTACATTCTCCTGCCCGTTCCACGCCGATGCAAATTGAATGCCATCCCGCCTTGATTCCCTTGGGCCGGGCACGTTTGAACCTGCCGATGCGTCTACGCTTCCGGCGAGCCATGTACGTTGCTTTGCAATTTCTTGCGAATTTCGGTCTTCAGACGGACCAGTACCGACTGTTTGTCCGTCTCTTCCAAAATCCTGTGGACCACCGCCTTGGGGCCCTCATTGCCCCAAGAAGCGCCATGTTCAAAATAATAGCGTGCCGCCTGGCCCACGATGTACGACCCGTATCCAGCCGCCGCGCCTTGGGGGATCGCAGTCAGAACGGTTCCGTATCCGAGGGTCAGGGCCTTGAACGCCGAGGACGCGACATGCGTGCCAAGTTCCGCCAGCATGATCCACCCCGCGGCCCGAACAATCGAGGTGACCAAGCCTCGGGCATGCGACCACGACATTTCCAGGCCGTAGACCTTCGCCAACGTCACGACCATGGTGGCATCCACGGCGACCCCTCCCAGCGTGTCGACACCCGGCAGTGGGTTGAGGGCGACCGCAGTCGACTTGACCACCGCGTAGCTCCAGATGATCTGGTTGGCCCGACGTTCCCTTAACTGCACGCGCAAGATGGCGATGCGATCGGACTTGTCGGCCGCGTACATGGCCGCGTTGAGTGCCAACAGGGCCATGCCTTCGGACTCCAGCACCTCCAGCATGCGAATCTTCAACGCTGCGACATCCGCG
>JAUIHJ010000548.1 GCA_030432015.1 bacterium | reverse complement strand
GCTCTTGGATATGTTCCCAGGGGCCAAGTTTGTCCATATTCATCGCGATCCTTTCGACGTCTATCAGTCGACCATGCGCTTGCTGGGACGCGGGCTGCGGATAACTCGGTTGCAACGCGTAGGAGACTGCGACTGGTCGGCTCGCACGTTGCGGCTTTACCGCGAAATGTATGACACATTTTTCGAAGAGCGGTACCTCATTCCGAAAGGCCATTTCTGTGAAGTCGCCTTCAAGGATGTTGAGCTCGATCCGATTGGTCAGCTGCAAAAAATCTATCGGGAGCTCTCCTTGCCAGGCTTCGATGAGTGTGAGCAAGCGACGCGAGGTTACCTGGCAGAGGTCGGCGACTACAAGAGGAATCGCTTCCCCGATTTGACTCCAACCCTGCGTGAAAAGATCCAAGAACATTGGCAGCCCTCCTTCGCAGCATGGGGCTATCCGACGTAACATGGACTTACGCCACGGCGGCCGCACGCAACGGCCTGGTGTGGTCGGGGACCTGATGTGGGAGGCCTGGCGTTGCGCACAGGGTGACCAATTGACATGCCCGCGGCACGGACAAGAGGCCAACTTCAAAACGTTTTGGGTCCGCTGCAGCCGAATCCTTCGCGTGATCAGCTTGGGTCCGACGCCGCGAACACCAGGTCGACGAGCGCTGTGTACGCGGCCATGTCGGCTGACGCTTCGAGCGAATCTTTGGCGTACTCTTGCTCCTGAGTGAAGTCGTCGGCGTTTAGGAATCGTCCATCAAAGTACGCCCCGCTTGGTCGCGTGGCCGCTTCTAGAAAGATCGCGTCGGTCGCCTGGTTCAGCAAGTCGCTTCCGTCGCCGTTGTTGACGATCAACAGGTCGTTGCCGTCTTGCCCTTGGGATGCGTCGATCGGGTCACTGCCGTCGAGTAACACTTCATGACGCTCCTCAGGCGCCAAGTCGCTTCCGTCGCCATTGTTGACGATCAGCAGGTCATTGCCGTCCCGCGCGGCGGCTTCCGGCTCGCGTTGTTGGACCACATGCGTTAACTCATGGGCATTGCCGCGTGACGCCTGGTCGTCGGCCGCGGCATCGAGGCGACTGGCGATGACCGTGGCTGGAAGTGTCTTGCCTGTGCCATGGGTGGCTGCTTGGCCTGCGGTTGCCTCGACCGCCATGTTGATCGGGACGGCGAGGGGGACGATCTCGGCTGCCGGGTCGCCCGGTACAGCGGCGGTTGGCGATGCGACGATTGCCTCGGCTGCGGGGAGAGCCCCGCCATCCAAGGCGAGCCGCGCTTCGAGTTGTTCGTGGCCAAAAAGACGGTGCGCTGAGTGTTTCGACATGGTTTCGCTCCCTGCGAGGTTGCTGTGGTCGGTGCCGGGAGGCTTTCCCGGCCTCAGAACAAATGGCAGGTATGCGAAAAACCTTTCAACAAAAGTTGACAATCGGGCGGCGAATCGATGAGGGAGGTAGCCGGAAGCCGGTAATCCGCCGCAGTGGAGCGGACAAACCACTCGACCTCCGTGGAGCGTATCCGCGAGGCCTGCATTGACGAGTGCAGCGGTATTGGGCACGTTCAGGGCACGGTGCTGCGGCAGAGTCGCACTGGCCGGTTCGAGTGACTTACCGCGGCGCGCGTGCGACCGCAGCGCACATTTCCACAGCACGCGACCAGATTGTGGCGGAGCCATCGGCGAGGGATTAGCGACGATCGATCGAAATCAACACCGCTGCAACTCTCGCCTACGTCTTGGGTTTCAATTTCGCAACACGCGGAATTTCACATACAGATGCTTTAGCCGGCGATGGCGAAAGCTCGCGAACCGCGTTGTGTTGCCTACATTCGCGTCGTGTAGTCGTGGTTGGCTTCCGCGTGGTCGTCCGTTGATTTTGGCTTCGGAAGCGAGTGGTTCTTCAACTCGTCCAATTCACGGTCGAGCATTTTGTCTTGAAACATGCCAACCAACGCTTTGCCTAGCGTCCAGAGGAACCAGGCAAGAATCCCACTTGGGATCAACACCGCCATGGCCCAAAGAAAATTCTGTTTCATTGCTTGATCTTCTGTCCAACCGGATGATTCGCCTGGCCCGAAAACCGGGAGGCCGTGACCATTGACGTATCGTGTTTGACGCCCTTGATACCTGGGCTGTTCCAATTTTACGCCAAGTCGTCGGGTTGCGTAGGTGGCCAGCGAAAGATTTTCGGAAATGGGATGCTACGGAATTGGCCTGCGAAGGGTCGGCGTTCGCGCGTGTCGGAGTGCCGCGCTGGCGGCGACCGGCCCGTTTGTGGACGAACCAGGCTGGGGTGAGCGTTCCGCCGCCAGTTGATTGTCCCGCAGGGGGCCAAGACCTATGATGGTGGGTCATCATGATGCTGGCAACGTCGGTTGCATCGATGGCGCGGGGGACGGGTGGCGTTAACACGCGGGCCTTGGGCAGCGATGGCGCCAAGTGCAACTGGCGAAAGATCACGATGCGCGTGCTGTAAATCGATCATTGTTAACGATGGGCTGCCATGAATTCTTGCGTACACCGTGTTGTTGCTGCCTTGCTTTGCCTCGGTCCCGTCGTCTCGCACGCGGAGGTGGTGCGGTTCGAGATCACCGACCGAAAGCCCTTCGCCGAGGGCCAGTCGTTTGGTGATGTGGGGCCGTACGAACAAATCACGGGGCGAGTCCATTACGCGATTAATTCAGCGCATCGAGCGAATCAGGCGATTGTCGATCTGAACCTGGCTCCCCATGATCAACAGGGACGCGTAATGTTCTCTGCCGACGTGTTCATATTGGCACCCCGCGATCTTGGGCGAGGTAATGGCGCCGTATTCTACGACGTGAACAACCGCGGCAATAAGCTGGCGATCCGTTTCTTCAACGACGGCCCTGGCGGTAATCAACCGACGGACCCAGGCAACGGCTTTCTGATGCGCCAGGGGTATACGATCGTCTGGAGTGGCTGGGATGGCGAACTGTTAGCCGGAAGTGGCCGTTTGCGATTACACGCGCCGCAGGCCACAGGAGAAAATCAACCGCTGACCGGGTTGGTCCGATACGAGATCTCGGTCGATCGCGAGAGCCACCGCGAACCTGTCAATCGTGCGAATCACGGCGCCTACCGCCCCACTCCGCGCGGTCTTGACTCCGCGACCCTGACCTGGCGATTGCGGGCCGCTGATCGGCGCGTACCGATTCCGCGATCTCAGTTTCAACTTACGGTACAACCCGGTGCAGAAAAAGATCCTTCTCAATTGCCGATGGTCGAATTGACGCTCGAGGCCGGTTTTCGCCGGGGATACTTGTACGAATTGATCTATGAAGCGCAAGATCCACTCGTGCATGGCGTCTGTTTCGCGGCCGTCCGCGACCTGATTGCGGCGCTCAAGAACGGGGAAGGGGAGGGGAACCCGCTGACCGGTCGCGGTGGTCAACTCGACTATGCTTACGGGTTTGGCGTTTCACAAAGCGGCCGGTTTTTGCGCGAATACCTGCACTGGGGATTCAACCAAGACGAACAGGAGCGGCAGGTCTTTGACGGGTTGATGCCGCATGTTGCTGGGGGCGGCTTGGGTAGCTTCAATCATCGGTTCGCACAGCCGACTGCGTTCTCAACGCAGCATAACCTGGCGGACTGGCCAACGGACCGCTTCCCTTTCGCTTACGAAACGCAGCAAGATCCCCTCAGCGAGCAAGCCGTCGGCATCATGCAACGTCCGGCCGCGACGAACTCCGCGCCCCGCGTCATGCACACCCAGTCTTCGGCCGAGTATTGGTCACGGGCTGGGTCCCTGGTGCACACCGATCCACTGGGGCGTCGAGATGCCGAACCGCCGAAGAACGTTCGTATTTATACATTCGGCGGCACGCAACATGGCCCGGCCGGTTTTCCGCCGAGCCGCGGAAATGGGCAGACGCTGGCCAACCCGGGCGACTACCGCCCGCTATTGCGTAGTCTGCTTTCTGCCCTGGACGCCTGGTGTCGTGAGGGAACCGAACCGCCTGCCAGTCGCACGCCGCGCATCGATCGCGGGACGCTCGTTTCGTGGGAACAATCGGCGTCCGGGTTCCCCGCGATTCCCGGAATTCGGTATCCCGAAGTGATCAACCAGCCGTTCCTGCTAGACTATGGACCACGCTGGTTGGCGCAAGGAATCATTGACCATCAGCCGCCGCAGGCTCGCGCCGCGTATCGCGTGCTGGTTGCCAAGTGCGACGCGGACGGCAATCCGCTCGACTGCCTGGCCCCACCCGAGGTTGCGGTGCCCCTGGCGACGTTCACCGGCTGGAGCCTGAGGCATCGTGATGCCGGGGCTGAGAATGAATTGGTCGGTTTGAACGGTTCGTACATTCCGCTACCGGCGTCGCCGGCTGACCGGCAAGCGAGTGGTGATCCGCGCATCTCGGTGCTGGAGCGTTACGGTGACCTCGATACGTACCTCGAACAACTGCAAGCCCATTGTCGCCAGATGGTAGCGGAACGTACGCTGTTGTCTGAGGATCTGGAGCGTGTGATGGCTCGACAACGCGAGCGGGCCACGCCGCTGTTTCAGGAAGAATGAAGCGCGTCCCCGCGCACCGCATCACGCCGCTTGGTGTAGGCATCATTCCAGCTCTTGAATCAATGGTTTCTGCCAGGCCCGCTGGCAGGGACCTCGGCGATTGAATAACACGTGTTAGCGAAATAAGGTGCCCGCTGTTCAACGGGCGTGTACTCCACAACCAGGAAAACCATTTTGACCAGGGGAACGAAAGAAGATGGATGTTACTCACCAGAGACGCGCCAAGTGCTGGATTCCGACCGTTCGCTTCACGTCAGGTTGGCTGGTTGCTGTGGCCACCTTAGCCGGTCTTGCCATGATCCCAGGGGATGCGTCGGCGGAATCGAATTGGCCGGGATGGCGCGGTCCCGAGGGAACAGGCCAGAGTACCGAAGTGATTCCGGTGAAGTGGTCCGATGCGAATGTTGTCTGGAGGACGACGCTGGTTGGGAACGGCCAGTCGTCGCCGACCGTCTGGGGCGAGCGAATCTTCCTGACGTCCTCGACTGAGGACGGCAAACGCCGGCATGTGATCTGTCTGGATCGCTCGACGGGCGAGATGTTGTGGGAGCGGGAGGCGTGGGCGGGTGAACCCGAACAGACCCACGCCATGAATCAGTATGCGTCTGCCACGTGTGCGACCGATGGCGAACATGTGGTGGCCTTCTTCGGCAAGGGTGGAATTCATTGCTACGATTTCGAGGGACGCCGACTCTGGTCCCGCGACTTGGGTTCCTTCGTGGGGCCATGGGGCGCGGCAGCCTCGCCGATCATGGTCGGCGACCTGGTTATTCAGAATTGCGATGCCGACGAAGATGCCTACATCATTGGACTCGACAAGAAATCCGGCGAAGTCGTTTGGAAGACGCCGCGTGAAGACCTGCGGGGCTGGAGTTCGCCGATCGTCGTCGACAGCGGAAAGCGGCTGGAACTGGTCCTCAACGGGGAACGAGGGGTCAACGCGTACGATCCGCAGACGGGGAAACCGCTCTGGTTTTGCCGAGGCGATCGGGGGCGCGGAACACCCACTGTTGTACCTTACAAAGATACGTTGATTGCTGTCGCGGGCCGACCGGGCGACATGATCTCGGTCAAACGCGGCGGCGATGGAACGGTCAACGCGACCCATGAGGTGTGGCGGACGACCCGCAGAGGCGGCCGAGACTTGCCCTCGCCGATCGTGGTTGGCGATTATCTGCTCGTGTTCGACTTACGACCCGGCAGGGTGACCAGTTACCATGCCGCAACCGGTCAGCAATTAGAGCAGGTGCGCCTGTCGGGAGGATTCTCGGCCTCGC
>JAUIHJ010000547.1 GCA_030432015.1 bacterium | reverse complement strand
TGAACCATAATCGCCCAAAACGAGAGGATTTCGAGACAAGCACGCTGACACAATGCCGGCGCGGGGCGGGAGTATAGGTGCGTCCTTAACTTGGCTGCAACACCGATTTTGCCACGCGAAAAAAGTCGTTGGGGCGACTTGGGCCGGTTGGCACTTTCAGATAGGCCGAGCTAGCATCGACAATCCGCAGCTTCCGCCCCAGCGTCTTGCTCAGTTGTTGCATCCTCGCCCGATCCTGGTACTCGAAAACCAAGTACTCGTTCTCGGTCGAGATCGTCTGGATCTGCCAAATCGCGGCGTTCATCCGCAGTTCGGCCAGTTCCAACATCCGCTCGACTTCCGCCGGTGGTTGGCCGAATCGATCGGCCAATTCGGCGCGGAACTCGCCCAGATCGCTGAAGGCGGCGATCCGCCTCAAACGCCGATAGAGGTCGATCTTCAGACGCAGATCCGGCACATATTCATCCGGAATGTAGGCCGCGCCGGGCAGATCGATGTCCACGTCAAACGAAAGGTTGCCGGGCAGCTTCTTGATCGTGCGGACCGCGTTCTCCAGGAGTTGACAGTAGAATTCGTAGCCCACCGCGGCGATATGCCCACTTTGCTGCGTACCCAGCAGGTTGCCAGCACCGCGAATTTCCAAGTCGCGCATCGCGAGCGCAAACCCGGCGCCCATTTCGCTGTATTCCTCGATCGCATGCAAGCGTTTGGCGGCGCTGGGGGTGACATGTTTGTGTCGATCGATCATCAGATAGCAATACGCGCGATGCTTGTAGCGGCCGACGCGTCCTCGCAGTTGGTGCAAATCGGCCAGGCCATAGCGATCCGCTTCGTCAATGAAGATCGTATTGGCATTGGGGATATCCAAGCCGCTCTCGACAATCGTCGTCGCGATCAGCATGTCGAAGCGATGGGCGACAAAATCGACCATCACCTTCTCCAGCAGTTCTTCGTGCATCTGGCCATGGGCAATGGCCATGCTCGCCTCCGGGACGATCTCCCTGATCTTCCGGGCCAGGATCTCGATATCCTGGACGCGATTGTGCACAAAGAAGACCTGTCCGCCCCGATTCAATTCCCGCATCACGGCGTGGCGGATGAGATCGTTGTCAAATCGCGTGACGCGGGTCTCGATGGCGACACGGTCTTCGGGTGGCGTTTCCAGATTGGAAATATCGCGGGCGCCGACCAGGCTCATATGCAGCGTCCGCGGAATGGGGGTGGCCGACATTGTCAGCACATCGACCTCGTTTCGGAGCGTCTTCAGCCGCTCCTTCACCTCCACGCCGAACCGCTGCTCCTCGTCAATGATGACGAGCCCCAAGTTATAGAACTTGACGTCCTTCGAGGCGAGGCGGTGCGTGCCGATCACAATATCAACCTTACCCGCGGCCAGTCCCTTGACGATCTCGCGCTGTTCCTGGGCGTGACAGAAGCGGCTCAACCGCCCGATGTCGAAAGGAAACTCGGCCATCCGCTCGAGAAACGTGTGGTAGTGCTGTTCGGCCAGCACGGTCGTGGGCACCAGGACCGCCACCTGATAGCCGTTATCGACCGCCTTGAACGCCGCCCGCATGGCCACTTCCGTTTTGCCGTAACCGACATCGCCACACAGCAACCGGTCCATCGGCTTGGCGTTCTCCATGTCCACTTTGATGTCTTGCAGGGCGGATAGTTGATCATCGGTCTCCTGGTAAGGAAACGAGGCATCAAACTCGCGCTGCCATTCGCCATCGGGCGAAAACGCGATGCCGACGCGGGAGACGCGGGCCGCCTGCACTTCGAGCATTTCGACCGCCATATCCATGACGGCCCGTTCGGCGGCCTTCTTTTGCTTGTGCCAGTTGGCACCACCCAGCTTGGCGAGCCGTGGCCGGGACTTGGTGCCGCCAATGTATTTCTGCACAAGGTCGATGCGAGCCGCCGGCACGTAGACCTTGGCACCGCCGTGGAATTCGATCTGCAGATGTTCTTCAATTTGCCCTTGCTTGTCGATCAACTCGATGCCGCGGTAGCGACCGATGCCGTGACTGAGGTGAATCACCAGGTCGTTGGCCCGCAAGTCCATGAAGCTGTCGATCGCCTTGCCGAGGCGGCGTCGCGAAATCCGGCGGACTTCGCCCCGATGAAACAGTTCGTTCGCCGAGATCACGACCACGCGGCCGGACGGCAAGCGAAACCCCTGCTGCAAGTGCCCGACCACAAAGTGCAGGCGACCCGATTCGTTGAGTTGCGTGGCGGCAAATACTTCCCGCAAGCGTTCGATCTCGCCCTCCGTCGAAGTGACGAGGATGACGTCGTGGTCGGCCCCCACCTTCTCCAGTTCTTCACGCACGCGTGACATTTCACCGCTGAAGCGTTCGACCGATTCGCAGCCGAGCTGGCAACTGGTACCCGCGATCCCCCGAGCCAGGCTCGCTGCGGTGGCGGTGGCCAAGCCATGCATCCGAGCCATGACCGCTTCGACGCTATGGAAACGCTCGGGATGCTCCAGTCGGTTCAGGTACTGCTTGCCGGCCTCGACGATTGCTTCCGGCTCGATGTGTAAGATCCAACTGTCCGGCGGCAAGTAGTCGACGAAATGTCCGTCGGCCACCAGGGCGGGATCGAGCACCGTGACTTCGATCTCATCCAGCGACTCGCGGCTGCGTTGCGTGGCGACTTCGAAACGTCGAATGGACTCAATCTCGTCATCAAATAGTTCGATCCGGACCGGTCCGTCCCAGTCCGGTGCGAAGATATCCAGGATCCCGCCCCGCGAGGAAAACTCGCCCGGCAGTTCGACCGCGCTGGTGGCATGAAATCGCTGCTCGGCCAACCAACGTTGGAACGCCTCGACGTCGATTCGGTCCCCGCGCCGCAGGGTCCGCGAGTGCTCGTCGATCTGTGCGCGGGAGGGTGCTGGCTGCAACAGGCTTTGAATACTGGCGACCACCAATTGCCGCGTGGACGCGCGATTGGCAAGCTGCTTCAGGGTCCGCAGCCGATCACCATAGGTCTCGTCGTGGACAATTCGCTCGCCCGGTTCTGCCTCCCAGGCTGGGTAACGGAGTTGCGGCCGATGGCTGAACAGTTCCAGGTCGTCCCGTAGCGCGTCAGCATCGGCCGGCCGGGAACGGATCAAGACCAGCGTTCCCGGTGCATGTTCGACCAGAGCGGCGGCCAAGAGTGCGCAAGCCGATCCTTTGACTCCGTCGAAAGTGGCCTGTCCGGCTTGGGATAGCGCGGCCACCGCGTCGCGGAATTCGGGCGATGTTTCGAATTGTTGCCAAAGCGTGCGAGCCCGGTGGGACGCCTCGGCCGGCGTTTGCATGCTGGTCATGGCACGACAACATTGTAAAAGTCCGGCCGCATTCGAGAAGCCCAAGACACGGCGATTTCCAGAACGAAGCGGACGGCGAGCTGGCCGTTGCACCAATTCGACCGGCGCTTCACCCTCCGGCTCACCCGTCATCGGCCGGTTGCGGGGCGCGTTACCCGCCGCGCAACGTGCGCTTGATTTCCAGCAGTTCGGCCGCCTCGGGCAACTGCTTGTAATGCGCATCCAGGGGAAAACAGCCGGAGACCACGCCGTGGCGCGGCGCGGTGGTGCAGTCGCTGAAGGTGCGACAGACTTTCTTGCGCTGCCAGGCCGCGCCGCGCAGCGTGTCCGCCGGCAATTCGGGATACGATAGCACCATCCGGCCCAGGCCGACCAGGTCGATCCATCCGGCACGGACCACCGCTTGCGCGACATGGGGCAAGTAGTCCTGCAGGTACGAGTACGCGCTGCCCACCATCGGCAGATCGGGATACGCTTGCTTGCATTGCCGGGCCACCTCGATCTGACGCGCGACACCGATCAACGGATCTTCGGGGGGCAGGTATCCATCACTGGGAGGGAAAATCGCCGGTCGCTGCATGTGCGGGTTGTAGTATGGGCTGCCGGCGGAAATGTTGACGGCTGCGACGCCGAGCTCCTGCAGCAGTCCCAGCAGCCGCAGCGGTTCGGCGAGGTCACAGGTCAGCGGGTCATTGTGGTCGACGCCGAAGCCAACGTCGTACGGGAGCAGGCCGGTGTAATCCATCGGCTGCCCGATGTCCTGACTTGTCCGATAGGGTGGCATGTCGAAGATGCTCAACCGGACCACGACCATGAGCTCCGGAAACTGTGCGCGGACGCGCCCAATGATCGTTGTCAGCAAACGCGTCCTCCCTTCGAAGTCGCCACCGTATTTGCCGGGCCTGGGACGCGCGCTAAGAAACTCGTGGAGCAGGTAGCCGTGGCAGGCCTTGATATCGACAAATCGAAAGCCGGCATCCTGCGCGACACCGGCGGCCGCCACATAGTCGTCAATCAGTTGTTCAATTTCGTCGTCGGCCAGGACCACCCCGTGATCGTCGGCGGCGATCCCGAATTTTTCGTCCAGCAGCGGATGATGGTAGGCGATGCGCGGTTCGAGCTGTTTGGAATTTGGTCGGCAGAAGCGGCCCGAGTGCGTCAACTGCAAGCCGACCAAGAGATCATCGGTGGTTTCAAACGACGCCTTGTGCGCTGTTTCGAGCTCGCCGAGTAACCGGGCCAGCCCGTGACGATTGTCTGCGGTGGCGAGCGTTTGATGGGGATTGGCCCGCCCGCCACGTTGCACGGCTGCCGCCTCCCCGCCCCAAATCAACTTCGCGCCACTGGCGCCAAAGTGCCGCCAGCGGCGCAATGTTAGTTCCGACGGCGAACCGTCCCGCTGGGCGTCCCAGCCTTCCATCGGGTGAATACACCAGCGGTTGCCGACCGTCCGCGTGCCAATCTGAATGGGCTGCGCCAGCGGCGATCCAGACTCGGTCGAGAGGACGTCCTCGTCGACAGGCAGGTCGATCCCTAATGCCTCGAGTCGCGTGCGAAAGTCGGCCACCGTCTTGAGCTGGGCAATCTTGATATACGGTCCCGACATCTGAACTTCCTTGCGGCTAAAGCGTACTGGCGAGCGGATGCGGGCCCCATTATAGGAGAATTTTCGATCACGTCTGTGTCGTGACGAGGGCGACCCGACCGTGGTATATTACCGCAGCTCGCGTTATCACTGCAGCTCGCGTTGACTGAAGTAACGCGGTTTGCGGACCCCCGCCGCCAATTCCCATTTGCCAAGCAGCCACGCTATGCGGCGCAAACGCCGACCACGTCGTTCGATGGATCGCGACCAAAAACCGCATCACCACGGCGGTCAACGTGCGGACCAGGAGGCTCGTCCAACTTCCGTTACCTTGTCGGCGCGTTCCGTGACCATCGCGGTCGTCGGCCTGACGGTTGTCGGTGTCGCTACGCTCATCTGGCGGTCCCAGTCCCCGCCGCTGTCCCCGCCGCTGTCGCTGTCGCCGTCGCAGCCAGCTACCCGACAGGACCCGTCCCATCAGGAATTGCTGGAACAGGCGGCCGCGCGACTTGAGGAGGGGAATTTCGCCAGTGCGGAGAGCTTGCTCGATAACGTCCTGCGTCAGGACGCGACCAACGGCACCGCCTTACTGTACGCGGGTCAATTGGCCAGCCAACGCGGCGACCTTGCGGGGGCCCTTGAGGCCTGGCAGCAGATACCGGACTTGCCGGGAAAACGGGGCGGAACCGCGAGATTCTTGGAGGCGACCGTGTTGCTGCGGCAGAACGCGGCGTATGCTGCGGAACAACGGCTGTTGAAGGCAGCGGACCTGAATCCCATGTACCTGCAGCCACACGAGCGTTTGTTGTCGCTCTATGTCCTGCAAATGCGTCGCGCGAAAACCTTCGAGGAACTCGCTCGCATCCAGGAGCTGCGAGCGTTGTCGTTGGATGAGCTGATC
>JAUIHJ010000546.1 GCA_030432015.1 bacterium | reverse complement strand
GCGGCGCGTGCTCGACGAGATCGCGTTCTACGCCGAAGGCGAGGAAGGCCTGCTCTCGCTGCGCAGCAAGGAGATGGTCGTGCACCGCCTCTTCAAGAGGCAGGCGCGCGCGCTCCGCAAGTTCTTCGCGAAGCTGCGGTGAGCGAAGTCGTCCTCAGCGGCGCGCGGCCGCGAGGGCGCCGCTCGCGAGCAGCGCGGTCGTGCCAATCTTGAGCGCGTCCCAGAGCTGCAGGTCGAGGAAGCCCGCCTCGAAAGCCGCCTGCCACGAGATGCCGGGCATGCGCGCGAGGCCGATCGTGCCGAGCGTGAAGATCGCGAGCATGCCGAGCGCCATCGCGAAAGCCGTTCGCCCGAAGCTCGCGCGTCGACCGTGCAGCATCGCTCCGACGATCGCGGCTGCGACCGGGAAGCCGATTGCTGGCAAAAAGAAATCGCCGCGTACCGGGGTGGCGACCTTCGAGCCTATCCGCCGCCGCTGAATGTTCCCCTGCAGTAGCCCGTCGCGGACCGGGATCAGGCGGGATGTTCGACGTGGAAACCGTTGTGATCGGCCAGACGCTGTCGCCGAGCAACGTGGCGGCCGCCGTGACGCGTGCCTGGCGGTTCAACATCTGCGGCGTGTCAGGCGTTGCCGCCAATCCGTTCCGCAATGGTTTGGACGGAGACCGGTTCGATGAGTCCGCGTTCGGTAATGATGGCCTTAATCAATTCGGCCGGCGTCACATCGAAGGCGGGATTGTAGACCGCAATTCCCTCGGGCGCCGTCTGCCGTCCGAATCCGTGTGTGATCTCTTCGCTGGCCCGCTCTTCGATTGGAATCTCTGCGCCGCTGGCGATCGACAGGTCGAAGGTCGAGGAAGGTGCGGCAATGTAGAACGGAATGTCATGGGCCCGGGCCAACACGGCGACAGAATACGTACCGATCTTATTCGCTGAATCGCCGTTGGCGGCGATGCGATCGGCTCCCGTGATGACGGCCTGAATTCGCCCTTCACGCATCACTTGTGCCGCCATCGAATCGCAAATCAGCGTGGCGTCGATCCCCCGTTGCTTCAGTTCCCAGGCGGTCAGCCGCGATCCTTGCAACAGTGGGCGCGTTTCGTCGACAAAGACGTGGACCTGTTTACCTTGATCCTGAGCCGTGAAGAACACCGAGAGCGCGGTGCCATATTCGGCCGTGGCCAGTCCACCCGCATTGCAGTGCGTCAGCACGCCCTGCCCGTCCGTCAGCAGTTCGGCGCCGATGCGACCGATCTCGTGACACATGCGTCGATCTTCGTCGTGAATTGCCTGGGCTTCCTTTAGCAGGGCGATCCGAATTTCGCGAACCGACGCCGCGTCGCGCATCGCCGACGCGTGCCTCTTCATGCGGTCCAGTGCCCAGAAGAGATTCACGGCGGTCGGGCGGCTTTCGGCCAGGTATTTCACCACCTCGTCCAGTCGATCAAAGAAGGAATCGTGGTCCGCCGCGGCGAATGGCTGAAGTCCCGTGCAAACCCCATATGCGGCGGCGATGCCAATGGCCGGCGCGCCGCGCACACGCAGCATCTTGATCGCCTCCCACACATCTTCCACGGTACCGCAGGTGTGCTCTTGAAATGCGACCGGGAGCAAGGTTTGATCGATGAGCACAAGTTGACCATCGACGTCGCCGACCCAATGCACTGTTTCGATTTTGTGGACAGCATTCATTTGATGTTCCGCCGCAACGGCTCGCCCTGGGCTGCGGCCTTGCCTACCCAGTTGGCGTTGCACACATGGTTTTTTTGCTGATTGCGGTTCCGGCTAGATTTGCGCCACATCGGCGGCAACCGCGACGTTCAGGAGGGCGTTGCTTCGCCAAACAGCGGTTTGTAGGGCATGTCAAACGTTTCCGCAACCGCCCGATTGGTCACCTGGCCGTCGTGAATATTGACCGCCGATGCGATCGGTTGTGACGCGCCCGCGGCGGCGACGAGGCCCTGCTGTGCAATCTGGATGGCCCAGGGCAGGGTCACATTGCACAGCGCAAAGGTGCTCGTCCGTCCGACGGCCCCCGGCATGTTGGTCACGCAATAATGAACAACGTCTTCCTCGACGTAGGTTGGATCACTGTGGGTGGTCGGGCGACTCGTCTCCAGGCAGCCCCCTTGATCGATGCACACGTCGATGATCACACTGCCGGGCTTCATCAGTTTGAGGCCCTCTCGGTCAACCAACACGGGGGCCTTGGCGCCGGGAATCAGGACCGAACCGATGACCAGATCAGCCAACCGCAATTGCTCGCGAATCACATGGCGATCGCTGTAGAGCACATTCACATTGGGCGGCATGACATCGTCCAGGTAACGCAAGCGATCCATGTTGATATCCAGGATGGCGACATCGGCTTGAAAACCGGCCGCAACTTTGGCGGCGTTGGCCCCCACGATGCCCCCTCCCAGAATCGTTATATGGGCCGGGGCAACCCCCGGGACGCCGCCGAGCAGGATTCCGCGTCCCATTTGGGGACGCTCCAGGTATTTGGCACCTTCCTGAATACTCATTCGTCCCGCCACTTCACTCATCGGCGTCAGCAGCGGCAGGCGGCCATGTGCATCACGTAGGGTCTCGTACGCCACGCAGGTCGCGCCGCTTTGCAGCATGGCGTTTGTTAACTCGAGATCGGCTGCGAAATGAAAGTACGTAAAGATCGTTTGACCGGACCGGATCCGTGGATACTCCTCGGCCTGAGGTTCCTTGACTTTGACGATCATGTCGGCGCGGGCAAATAACTCGTCGGGCGATGCGACCAGTTCGGCGCCGACCTCGACATACTCGTCGTTGGGCAGGCCCGATCCCAGCCCCGCGTCCGTCTCGACCAGGACCGTATGGCCGCGGGCGATCAGTTCTTCGACCCCGACGGGCAACATGGCCACCCGGTACTCGTCGCGTTTGATTTCCTTTGGAACGCCGATGATCATTCGTTTGCCTCCGATCGATAGGGTCGTACGCGAAGCGCGTCAGGCGAATCCATGTTCGCTAAGATATCCGTTCCCAACCGGTGAAGGAACGGGGCGCAGGCGACGCTCGTTCATCGAGCGCAGGTCTGCGCATTCGTCGGTGGTTTCTGGTTCACTGACGGGAATCGTGCCTGGCGGCGGTTTCAAAACATTCTGTGTGCGGTTAGATTCCAGACTGCTACGCGGCGCGGTGATGCAACCGACTTCTGACTTCAACGAACCGAAACAACGACGACTCCTTGCGTCGATCAGAAAGACCTGAACATGGAACCAACAATCAAGCTGCGCAAGAATCTTCCCAGCGGGACCATCATCCTGAATCGGCCTGCGAAGCGGAATGCGCTATCGCGGATGTTGCTGGCTCAGATCAAGCAGGCCTTTCACGATTTCCACCAGGAGAGGAAGGTTCGGGCGGTGATCCTGACTGGTGCCGGTGACGCGTTTTGTGCCGGCATGGACCTGCAAGAGATGCTGGAAACGAGTCGAAAACCGGAAGCAGAGTCGCTGGCCCAATGGCACGACGACGCGGTCGCATACAAAGAGCTCGTAGACCTGATGCTGATGTATCCCAAGCCGATCATCGCTTCGGTTAACGGGCCGGCCGTGGCGGGCGGGGCCGGGCTCGTGCTCGCCTCAGACATCGTTGTCGCTTCCAAAAACGCATCCTTTGGCCTGCCCGAATCGCGGCGCGGGCTGGCGGCCGGACTCGTCGCGCCGTTGTTGGAGTTTCGAGTCGGCGGCAGTCAGGCAGCACGTTTATTACTGACCGCCGAAATGATCACCGCACAGGAAGCACATCGGATCAACGTTTTTCACGAACTGGTCGAGGACGATTTGGTGTGGGCTCGAGCCCACGAACTGGCAGAGACCTGCGCCAGGTCAGCACCGGAATCAATCCAGTTGACCAAACGAATGCTCAACGAAACCATCGGCAATCATCTGGGGGTCAGCCTTTCAGCCGGTGCTGCCACAAGTGCGACCGCCCGGACGACCGCGGCCGCGGTCGAAGGCCTGACGGCATTCATCGAGAAGCGACCGCCGGTCTGGAAGTAGCCACTGGGATCAAGTTTCGACAGACTGCCCTATCACTTGCTCGACCGGACGCGGCGGTTCAGTCTGCAACTCGACCATCTGCCGGTAATGTCCGCTCTGGGCCATCAGCTGTGCGTGCGATCCCCGCTCCACAATGCGTCCCGCTTCCAGGACGACGATCTGATCGGCATGCGCGATCGTGCTGAGTCGATGAGCGATGATGAAACAGGTTCGGCGTTCGAGCAGCGTCTGCAAGCTCTGTTGAATCAACCGCTCGCTTTCACTATCCAGGTTGCTGGTCGCTTCGTCCAAGATCAGGATTCGCGGGTCAGCCAGGATGGCCCGCGCGATCGCCAGTCGCTGACGCTGCCCGCCGCTCAATTTGACACCACGCTCGCCAATAATGGTGTCATAACCATTTTCCAAGGCGACGATGAATTCGTGTGCGTTGGCCGATCTGGCCGCGGCTTCGACCTCGTGTTGGTCACACGAAGAAACTGCGTAAGCGATGTTGTCGGCAATCGTCCCGTCGAACAAAAACACGTCCTGCTCCACGATCCCCAACAACGTTCGATACGAGTCAAGCTGAATTTGGCGCAGGTCAACGCCGTCTAACTCGACGCGCCCCGTCGTCGGGTCATAGAACCGAGCGACCAGATTACAGAGCGTGGTCTTACCGGCGCCGCTTCGTCCCACCAGTGCGCACGTCGTCCCGGCGGCAACGTCCAGGGTGATCTCTTCGAGCACCATTTGCTCGCTGCCCGGATAATGAAATCCGATCTTGTTGAAGGTCACCGCACCTTGAACCTGAGTCGCATCGATCGTGCGGACGTCATCGTCGAGCGACAATTCGTTGGGTTCGGCCAGCAAGTCCAGAACACGATCGAGTCCGGCCAGCTGGTTCTGAAATGACGTTGCGCTACCGGCCAAGGTTGCCAGCGGCTCCAGCAGCATCGCCAGGTAAAAGAGGAACATTGTCAGGTCGCCAAACGTCATCTGGCCCTGCATGATCTGATAGCCGCCATAGACCAGCAGGGAAGTGGAAGCGACCGGAATCAGCAAGTCCCAGATCACTTCAATCATCCGGGCCCACCACCAAACAAACAGCTGCTGGCGCACCAGGAAATGATTTCCCAACACAAATCGTCCGCGTTCGCTCCGCTCCCGCGTAAACGCGCGAACCACGCGTATGCCACCAAACGCCTCGGTGGAATGACTGTCGATGTCTTGCCGTTGCTTTCTCACATCGCGATACATGGGACGAATACGACCGACCCAGGTCCGGTGAGTCACGTACACCAGCGGGACCATCGCGATGCCAGCCGCCATCATCCGCCAGTCGACCACGGCAAGGACAACCAGGCTGCCGATCAGCTGAATGATGGCACGCCAGGGATTGTAGATCATGCTGAAGATCAATTCAGCGGCACCACCCGCGTCCTCTCGCAGCAGGCTGGCAGCACCGCCGGACTTGAGATCGTACACACGGTGCAGCGGCAGACGCACGGCGTGCTCAAACGCTTTCTTGCGGAGTGACACCTGGACCTGATTAACAATCTTGGTGGCCCGCCAGCGCCCCCACAAATGGACAAACGTGGCAATGATCGACAGCGCGATAATTCCTCCGGCGACCACGAACAATAACGCCACGCGACTGGTTGGCAAGCGGGCAGCCCAGGCCGCCGGTATCGACTCATCTCCGACGACGTAATCAATGACGAGCTTAATGCCCAGCGGCGGCAGCAACTTGAGCATCGTCGCGAGCGTCAATGACGCCAACGCCAGCCCCAAGGTCCC
>JAUIHJ010000545.1 GCA_030432015.1 bacterium | reverse complement strand
TCGCCGCCCCAGATTACCAGCGTTTCGTCCAGCAGGCCGCGTTGCTTCAAGTCCGTCAGCAGCGCCCACGTCGGCTTGTCCGTCAGTCCGCAACAGGTGTTCATGTATCCAACCAGCCCGCCGTGATGATCCCAGCCGCGATGATACAGGTGGATAAATCGTACATCTCGCTCGGCCAACCGCCGTGCCAGCAGGCAATTCGAGGCATACGAGCCGTCGCCCGGCTTGGCGCCGTACATCTCCAAGACGTTCGCCGGTTCGTCGGACACATCCATCAAGTCAGGGACCGACATCTGCATTTGAAACGCCATCTCGTACGCCGCGATGCGAGTATCGATCGCCGGATTGTGGACCGTCTGATTGCGATGTCGATTGAGCTGCTCGATCGTGCTGACAAGGTCCCGCTGCCGCGGACGCGAGACGCCCTGCGGGTTCCGGACGTAGTGCACCGGGTCGCCGCTGGAATTGAATTCAACGCCCTGGAAACGGCCGGGCAAAAAGCCGGCCGACCATTGGCGCGAGGCGATCGGCTGCGGATTACGTCCGCCAACGCTGGTCATCACAATGAACCCCGGCAGATTCTCGCTGGCATTGCCCAGGCCGTAGTTGACCCAGGCCCCCATCGATGGCCGGCCGCTCGTTGCGGTTCCCGTATTCATGAACGTGTGCGCCGGATCATGATTGATCTGCTCGGTGACCATCGAGCGAATGATGCAGATGTCGTCCGCCATCTTCGCATGCCAGGGGAGAAAGTCGCTGATTTCCTGACCGTTGGTCCCGTATTTACGAAACTTGGTCATCGGCCCGAGGCACTTGAGCTCCTTCCCTTGAAGCTGCGCGATCGGCTGCCCCGCCGTGAAGGACGCCGGCATCGGCTTGCCATCCATTTCGGCCAGGCGTGGCTTGTAATCGAACGTCTCCAGGTGCGTTGGACCACCCGCCATGCAGAGGAAGATGACGCGTTTTGCTTTGGGCGCGAAGTGCGGCAAGCCAGGCAGACCACCGTTGGTTGTGTCACTGCGCTGCGGCGTGGCGGCGGGGAGATCGCGCGCCAACAGCGCTGCCAAGGCGGCCGACCCAATGCCGACTCCCGTCCGAGCCAGAAACGTGCGGCGTTTCAATCGCCCGGCCACTTCTGCGCCGCTGGCCGTCGCCGAGCAGGCGGCGAGTTTCATGTGATTCGTCATGGTCGTTGAAGCCTTGTTCCGTCGATGTTCACAAGCGCCATGGCCGCATGGTTGTCAGCCTCGGCTAATTCCGCGTGATCGTTTCATTGAGGTTCAGGATCGCACGGGCGACTGATGTCCACGCGGCGAGTTCCGCGACGTCGAGCCCCTGCGCCGGTGGTGCCTTCCCAGTGCTGGTCAATTCGCCGGCCGCTGTTGCATCCGCCTGATAGTGGGCCAAGTCGGACGCCAGCAGCTCACCAAGCACCCTGCGTTCGTCCGCATCCGGCTGGCGGGAAACGGCGCGAAGAAAGGCGAAGTCGAGCCGTGAACGGGTCGTGTCGCCCCCCTCCCGCACAATCCGCTCGGCAAATACACGCGCCGCTTCAACGAATGTCGGATCGTTCAGCAGCGTTAGCGCGGCCAAGGGAGTATTCGATCGTGGCCGTTGCGCCGTGCACTCCTCGCGCGTCGGCGCGTCGAGGGCCTTGAGCATGGGGTGCAAGAATTGCCGCTGCCAATGGACATAGACCCCGCGCCGCCACTGACGGCTGTCGGTATTTTCCTTGTACGTCCGCGTGGGAAAATTCAAGTGGCGGTAATAGCCGGCCGGCTGGTAGGGACGGACGCTCGCTCCGCCGTATTCAGTAACCAACAATCCGCTGATTGCCAGAGCACTGTCACGCACCATCTCCGCCGGCAGTCGAAAACGCGATTGGCGGTCGAGCATTCGGTTGAGCGGATCTCGCCCGCGCATCGCTTCGCTAACAAGCGATGCCTGTCGGTACGTTCTGCTCATCACAATCAGCTTCATCATATGCTTGACGTCCCAGCCCCTCTCGACAAACTCGAGGGCGAGGTGATCGAGCAAGGCGGGATGCGTGGGGCGTTCACTTTGCACACCAAAATCGTCAAGCGCCCTGACCAGGCCTTCGCCAAAGAGCAGATACCAGAATCGGTTGGCAAAAATCCGTGCCGTGAAGCTGCCCACGCCGACCTCGTCATCGGTCAGCCATCGGGCCAGGTCGAGCCGTGTCGGCCGGCGATCGGTGATGTCGAGCGTACCCAGGAATTCCGGAACTGCCGGCTCCACCACTGGACCGCTGTCGTCCTGCCAATTGCCGCGTGGAAGGACGCGGATCGTACGGGGTTCGATCGCCCGCGTGACCATCGTCTGCCGGGCCCCGTCGCGGATGGCCGCGATCTGCTTCTGCAACGCATCGATTTGACGCTGCATCGCACTGGCCTCGTCGGGATCGGCAGGTTCAAGACGGGCAAGTTCCGCCATGCGCTGTGCGACCTCGGTTTCGATCGCTGCTATCCGCTCCCGCTCACGCCGCGTCAGCAACTTTAGCTCGGGAGCCCGTTGGGTCGGCAGCGCATTGGTCGCTTTCGTCAAGTGCTGCGCTTCGTCGATGTCCGCGAAGAACGCGATCATCGAATAGAAATCCTTGGAGGTGAATGGGTCGTACTTGTGATCGTGACATTGGGCGCAGCCGAGCGTCGCGCCCATCCACACGGCCGAGAGATTGCGAATGCGGTCGGCGGCATAGATGGCCAGGTACTCCTTGGCCTGCACACCCCCTTCGTGCGATGTCTGTAGCAGGCGGTTGTAGCCGGTTGCAATTTTTTGATCGATACCGCTTTCGGCGAGCAGGTCGCCGGCCAATTGCTCGCGCGTAAACTGGTCGAACGGTACGTTGTCGTTAAAGGCATCAATGACATAATCGCGGTAGGGCGAAATGTTGTGATCCTGATCGCCGTGATAGCCGACCGTATCGGCGTAGCGCACCAGATCGAGCCAGTACACCGCCATCCGTTCGCCATAGCGGTCCGAAGCCAGCAGGCGGTCCACGAGCCGCTCATACGCTTCAGCGCTGTGGTCCTTGAGAAAGCGCGCTACTTCGTGCGGCTCGGGTGGCAATCCCGTCAGGTCGAAGCTGAGACGACGAATCAACGTGACGCGATCTGCATCGGGTGAAGGCGTCAACTGTTCGGCTTCCAGTCGAGCCAGCACGAAGCGGTCAATCCAATTGACTGGCCACTTCGCGTCAACGACATCGGGCACGGGCTGCCGCCGAGGAGCGGCATGCGACCAGTGCGACTCCCACTTGGCCCCCTCTTCAATCCATCGTTTAACGAGCCGCTTCTGTGCAGCAGTGACAACCTTGCCAGATTCCGGCGGCGGCATCCTCATGTCGTCATCCTCGGCGACCAGCCGCCGATACATCTCGCTCGCGTCCGGATCACCACGAACAATCGGCGCCCCATCATCACGCCCCAAAACGGTCGCCTCCAGATCTAGTCGGAGACCCGCTTCGCGCTGACCTTCATCCGGCCCATGGCACGCGAAGCATTTTTCAACGAGGATCGGCCGGATGTCGCGATTGAAGGCGACGTCGTCCGCGGCATCGGCAACTCCGAAGAGTGTGACACCAACAAGCAGAATTCCCACGACAACTCGCACAATCAGTCTCCGTGTCATCAACGGTTCACTTGGACACAACTCGAGTGTTGCTGCGGCTTTCCGTCCGGCGCGACCGTCGCCAGGCGGTGGCACACCACGCTCCGCCGCCTGGCGACGGCAACAACCTTGGGAAAGTTGTTCATTCATTGTTCACATCGATCGGCATTCACATCGAGCGACGGCGAAGCAAGCGTAAGGCCGGCGATTATCAAGGCTTGCCTCGCAAGCAGCCCTCACACACCTCGCCGACCGCTTGACAAACGAATCCACACACCCTAATTATGGATATAAAGATCCACAACTACCCAGCCCTGCGATCCTGGCCGGAACCATGCTCCATTCTCAATACACGCCCGCTGATTTCGCGATTAATCCACTGATGTTCTACTACGAGGTCACGCAGGCATGTGACCTCGTCTGCAAACATTGTAGAGCATCCGCGCAGGAATGTTCACACCCGTCGGAGCTGACGACGGAGCAGTCGGTGGCGTTGATCGACCAGATTGCGACCTTTCCGCGGAAGCCCAATCTGGTTTTGACCGGGGGCGATCCTTTGAAGCGTGCCGATATCTTTGACCTGATTCGCCACGCGGTCGGCGCCGGGCTGCAAGTCGCCCTGACGCCGTCCGCCACGCCGCTCGCTTCACGAGCGGCGCTGCGTGCCGCCAAGGAGGCCGGTGTACGTCGCCTGGGGATCAGCCTTGACGGCGCTGATGCCCAGACCCACGACGCGTTCCGGGGCTGGGAAGGCAGTTTCGAACGGACCATCCGGATGATGATCGATGCACACCAACTCGGCTTACCGGTGCAAGTGAACACGACGATTACGCGGCGAAACTTTGCACAGATCGAGGACCTGGCGACATTGCTTTCCACCCAGCGGATCGCCATGTGGTCCGTCTTCTTTCTCATTCCGGTGGGGCGAGGAATTGGCGAGAAGCGAATTTCACCGGAACAGTATGAAGCGGCATTCGAGCGGCTTTGGATTCAGGCGGGCAAGCAACCGTACGGCATCAAGACGACCGAAGCACCCCACTATCGGCGTTTCGTCCTCCAGCGGAATGGTGACCCTTTAGCGGGCCCCAATCTGGGCGAAGCTGCAGCTTCGCCTCAACATCGGGGCCAGGATCGAGGGTCCAGCGGCCGCCCCGACGACCCACGTGAGCGACGTCATCGAGCGCCATTAGGAGTCCGCGATGGCAACGGCATCATGTTTGTGGGTCATACCGGCGAAATCTTTCCCGCTGGATTCTTGCCGCTCGCGTGCGGTCGCTTTCCACAGGACTCGGTCGTTGACGTCTACCAGCATCATCCCACTTTTCTCTCCCTGCGGGATCCCGACCAGTTCACCGATGATTGCGGTATTTGCGAATATCGCTACGTCTGTGGTGGCAGCCGCAGCCGCGCCTATGCCGTGACGGGAGACCCGCTGGCGGGCGAACCCGATTGCACTTACCAACCAGGCCAGGTTCCGACGATCATGCCAGAAGTCCCCGCAGGGTCGCCAGATTGACGTGATCCCAATCGTCGCCGGCTGGACTCTTCCCCTTCGGCGTTTCGAGGTACATCGGCACATCGCAAAACCGGTCGTCATTGAGAAGATGGCGAAACGGCTCGAGCCCGAGTTCGCCTTCACCGACGTTATCGTGGCGATCGACCCGCGATCCAAACTCACGCTTGCTGTCGTTTAAATGAAATGCTCGAACTCGTTCGATGCCAACGCAGCGATCGATTTCCAAGATCGTCGCTGCGTACTCTGCCGGCGTCTCCATCGCATATCCAGCCGCAAAGGCATGACACGTATCGAAACACACCCCGACTCGATCCGGCTCGGCGACACCTCGCAAAATTTCCCCGAGCTGTTCAAATTTCCAGCCGAGGTTTGACCCCTGGCCAGCAGTATTCTCAAGCAGGCATTGCGCGCCGCGTTCGCTTGTTTGCTGATGGATTTTATCGAGTGCCAAACTGATTTTCCCGATCCCTTCCGCTTCGCTCGAAGTCGTGTAGGAACCCGGATGCAACACGACGAATGGAATCCCGAGTTGTTCTGCGCGACGCAATTCAACGACCATCGCATCCAGCGACTTCTGCCAAAGTTCCTGATCGGGGCTTGCCAGATTGATCAAGTACGACGCGTGCGAGAGCGGATGGGAGACCTGGTATTCGTCCAGTGCGGCGCGAAAGCGTCTGACA
>JAUIHJ010000544.1 GCA_030432015.1 bacterium | reverse complement strand
ATCCAGCCAGTGCCGTGCCCATCGTTCTCCGTACTCCGCGCGATCCAGTAACTCGTTGACCACCTTTTCGTAAGCCTGCGGGTCGGAGTCCTGCTCGAACGCCCGCACTTCCTCGGGTGTGGGCGGCAGACCGATAAGATCGAAAAACAGTCGACGCAACAACGTCGCACGATCGGCTTCAGGTGCGGGGACCAGTTGCTGGCGATCCAGACCGGCTGCGATGAACTGGTCGATCTCGTTGTGGCACCAGTCGGGATGATCGAGCTGCTTCGGCGGAGTTGGATTCGTCAGCGGTTGGAAGGCCCACCAGTTGAGTTCCGCGTCAGAAAACGTCTTACCTTGGTGACGCCGGACGACATCGCCGCGGTCACCCGGCCAAGGAGCGCCCATCTCGATCCACTTGCCGAGAATGGCAATCTGCTCATCGCTCAACTTCTTCGCTGGCGGCATCTCGAACGACTCATAACGCACTGCCTCCATCAGGACACTAGCGTCAGGATCTCCCGGTTCGATCGCAGATCCGGATTCGCCCCCAACGAGCAACTCGCTGCGGGAATCAACACGCAGTCCCCCTTTGGATGTCTTTCCAGAATGGCACTTGTAGCACTGGTCGCTCAACAGGGGCCGCACATACTTTTCAAAAAATTGCAGTTGTTGCGGCGTGACCTGATCGTCACCCAATGCCGAATTTTGGCAGACGCCCCCTGCGAAGAACAGCAGCAGCGCGATCGACAACAGCGATGAAGAGCAGGCATGCCTGGGTTTTACGAGATTGTTATTGAAGCTCAGCATCACAGTATCGTCATCGCCAGGATCTCGCCATGAGAGTGAGTCAATTCGGCGGCGATCTTTTAGGTTTGCTTGCTTGTTCGTCACTGATAACTGCCGAGGCACAGCCAATCTAGATGTTATCGCCTTCGCGGCGGCCGCCGCCTTGGGCGCTGGGGCGGCTGACAATGTTGTTCAAGAAGCTTTTGCCATTGACGAGTTTTCCCGCCAGAATGTCGGCTTCCGTAACTTTTGACAAAAAGATTGTGTGTTGGCCAATCACCCCACGCCCTTGGTCGTACACGATGTAGATGGATCCGTCTTTGCCGAGGGTCGCCGAGGGATAGCTGATCTGACCGTCATCGCTCAAAAGCATTTTGTGTGAGAAGGTCTTGCCATCGTCGTCACTTAGGTAGGCCGTCATGCGGGTGCGCGATGTCTTGTGTTTTTCAAGCTCGCGTTCCATACCGTAATCGTCGGTATAGTAGTATAGTCTCTTGCCGCCTTCCTCTTTCATCTGGACGTCATTTGCGACTAGCAAAACTCTTCCTGACGGGAGTGTTTTGAGTATGCACTTTGTGTTGATCGAGAACTGCATCGGGTAGTAGCCGCCCAGATTCCAGGTCTTGCCACCGTCGAAAGATTCTGCGAATTTCTGCCCCTTCTTGGCGCGGTAGAAGGTGAATAGGCTGCCGTCTCTTCTGATGATGGGCATTTGTTCCGCGAAACCGGCGTCGTTATCGACGGGGAATTCGGAAACGAATATCGGCTTACCGTCGATACCTTCTTTCAGAAAGCGAATTCTCACCTTGTCAGGCTTGCCGACAAGTTTGAAGTCGTCCATCGAACGCATAATCGTGCCATCCGGGAAAATGAGCGGTTTCATGACGGAGATGTTTTTATTGCCAAGCAACTGCGGCGCGGTCCAAGCGGTGTGTTCGTATTCTGGGTCGAGCATGGTGAATTCCCACGCGGAGGAAGCGAATTCGTCCTTGCCTTTGAAATCGATGTTTCGAAGGCCGATGAAGCGAATATTGCCCTTGGGGTCTTTCCACAGCATCGGGTCAGAAGCACCCCCGCCGAGCAGCTCGCTCGGATCGAATACAAAGACTTCTTTCCAAGTCTTTCCATCGTCTGCTGAGGTCGATATGACCGAGAATTGGTCTTTGTGGTACGGTGCTCGTTCGGCTTGGACGTTGGAGCCGAACCAAGTTGCCCATATCCTGCCTCCCTCAGAGATTACTACCTGCGGGCAGCCCTGAAAGATCCTCAAATTGATGCGGTGCTTGTGGTAAGGCTTTTGCCCCTCGTAGTTGATTTTGATCAGAGACGGTGGCGTCTTGCCGGTGATTCCGTAGGGGAATTTTTGCGACGTGTCTTCGGAGGACGGGATGGTGGTGTCGCCCAAGACTGATATTGGGTCGACCGTCTGGGCGCAAAGAGTCGCAGTAAAGCCGGGCATCAAGCTGGCGATAATGCCGCAAGCTATGATGCCTGCGGTCTGGCGAACAAGCGGACGTCGGTTGGGCATCGTCGTTTTCCTTGTTTGAATGCGTCGCACTCAGTCAGAAGCAAAAATCATGCACAACGATCGTCAATCGTCCGGGCGAGGTGCGATAGACGCGGTTGCCGCTCGGAGTTGCTTAATCTTGGATGTGAATTCTTCAGGCGCTTTATCCAGCCTGATTTCACGCGGCAGTTGGCGTGCGTCGATGATCTTGTTCGAGCGAGCGTCCACTCGCCATTGGCCGTCGAACAGGCTGACATTGCCGTGAATACCACCCGTGACCCACTGACGCAGTGATGATCCGTCGCCGTTTAATCGACTTGCGAACGAAGCTCCGTCCAGCTTGGCACTTGCGGGAATGTCAACGCCGGCCAGTTCACAAATCGTGGGAAACCAATCGGCCATGTCAACGAGATCGTCAGCCACGGCACCCGCCTCAATTTTGCCCGGATGCCGCACGATTAATGGAATGTGAGTTCCCGCGTCGTTGAGATCCGTTTTGCCGCCTTTGACTTCTCCGGTGGCGGTCATGCGCGGCGTGTTCGAGGCGGTTCCGTTATCGCCCATAAAGATGACAATTGTACTGTCGGCAATGCCCAATCGATCGACTTCGCCAACAATGCGCCCGCAGAGCTTGTCCATGTAAGCGATCATACGGCTCAGCGATGCTTGCCTTTCAGTGACCTTGTCATCGGGTGTTTCGATGATCGGCCAGTGTGGTAGCAGCATGTTGTGGTGAATGTAGAAGGGCTGCTTCGCCTCGACCGCCGCGCGCATCTGGTCGATGACGTAGTCGGCCAACACGTCGGGGCCGAAACGCTCGGCGATGTCGTTCCGTACTTGCCCGTCGTGATTGAAGCAGGGCTTCCAGTATCGGGTCGTTTTCGCTCCATCACGCCAGATCTGCCAAACGCACCACGAATCAAAGCCAGCGTCGCGGCAGTGATCGGGATGGAATTCCAACGTAGCAAGTTGCCACTTGCCGGTCACGGATGTCAGATAGCCGGCCTTCCGCAGCAATTGCGGATACGTCGTCCACCGGTTGCGGAAATCGACAGCATTTTTGGTGCCTAGATGAACGGGCAGCACGTCGTAGTAGCCGTGACGCGAGACATACGTGCCGGTGTAGAGGCTCATCCGTGATGGCGTGCAAACGGGACTGGTGTACGCGCGGCTAAATCGCATCCCTTGAGTGGCGAGCCGATCGAGATGCGGCGTTTCGAAGTCCTTGCCGCCGTAGCAGCCGAGCGCTTCGTAACCGAGATCGTCTGCGAATAGCAAGAGGATGTTTGGGTGCTCTTTGGAGCCAAACGCGTGAGAGTTCGGATCGGAAGCCTCGCGACTCCCACGACGATCATCTTCTTCCACCGGCAGCAACTGTACAGCGTCAGCAATGACGTAGCCGTCAGTGTCTTTGTTGCAAATCTCCACCACGACGGTACCGCTAAACAGGTATTCGCCGAGCGAAGTGAAGCCATCTTTGCCGCTGCTCTTCTGGCTTACCGTCACCGTTTTCAACTCTCGACCAAACCGAATGTTGATTGGTACGTTGGTCGCACGGTTGGGATTGGGCGGCCAACTGACTCGAACTTCGTATCGCCCCGCTTCGGGCAGTTTGAAGTTGTACTTGGCAACACATTCTCCCTTGGCTTCGTTGTTGTCGTGGACGTAGGTCAGGCCGACTCGCGGATGCGTCACGTTGTTCGTTTGCCATGGACCGATCAACTCCGCCTTGTCGTTATCGACGACGACACCTGGAAGCGTCTTCGCGTCGATGCCGGCCTGTCCGCCACCTCGATGGCGCGGCGGTCCGGTGTACTCCAGAATCTGGCCGTCTTTCACAAGGCGTTCGCGAAGTCTTGCGTAATCGACGTCCTGCACGGCTACGTTCGCTTCAATCGCCTGCGACGCCGCTGTTGCCGCGCTTTGGCCCAGCAACATGAATACTGGCTCCATGCGGATCGACCCGAAAGCGATGTGCGACGATGAAAGTGCCACAGGGACGAGCAAATTCGTACACTCAGCTCTCTTCGGTGTCAGCGCCCTATAGGCGATTCTGTATGGCTCCACGGGAATTTCAACATTGCCTTCGTTTCGCACCGCTCCATCGACGACCGTCATCTGGCAATGGTGCGAGTCCATGTTGTACGACGCCAGCCCAACCGAATCCATTGGCACTTCGCGGCCCTGGCACTCGTTCTGCGTCATTACGTACTCGCTCACCATCCGCCGCCCTTCGCGAATGTAAAGCTGATGAGTCCAGCCGCTCGTGCCTACATATTCGTCGCGCGGCAGCCCCCACTGGCGAAACTCGGTACGGTATTTCTCTGGAATACGAGGACTGTTGGCGAGAAACCACATTACGCCAATTTGGTAATTGGCGTGGTCTTGAAATATCCGCTCGCGATCGATCCAGCTCGCGTTGGGCCACTCGTAGTTGCCTCCAACGAAGTCGATGAAATACGCGCCGCTAAACAAATGATGGTTGTTCGTGTCCAGACTCCATTGGATCTTCGGATCGGCTCCGCTCTCAAACAGCCGAGCCAACGACTCATACTGGGCGTCGTCATAGACGGTTGGCTTCGGAAACGGTAGTGGATTGTCCTTCGTCAACCACATGCGGAAGCAGAATGCCTGAATTCGCTTGTCGCCGTCGCCAGGATTGCCTGGATCGTCGTTGACGCGCGGCAGCAAACCGCTCGACGGATCACCTACCACGCGATACGGATCGACTCGCGTCGGCCAGTTGTGTCCGCCTTGTCCTGGCGTGCGAATGCCGTTGTACGTTTCACCGTAAACCGAATTCGCTTCGCGCCCTGCATGCCACGACACACCGGCCCGTGCCAGCAGATCACCTTCGTACGTAGCATCAATGAACTGCTTCGCACGAACTTCAAGTCCATTTTCCATCGTGACCGACACGATTCGCGCACCGTCTTTCTTGACCTTAGCCAAGTGAGCGAGCTTGTGGACGGCGACTTTCGTTGGCTCCAAAAGTTTTTCGAACGCTGCTTCTGCTTCGGAGGGACGGAAGTTGCGCTGTCCGATCAATTTGTAAAACTCGCGTGCGATGCCGCCGCAGACCGCCGGATCGCCGCCGTCGGTATGACTCAAGCCGCCTGAACTGAGTCCACCCAGATGCTTTCCGAATTCAAGCAGAGCAACCTGCTGTCCCATCCGATCAGCCTGCACGGCCGCCATTACACCAGCACACGTACCGCCGTAGATGCAGACATCCGTCTCGACAACGCGAGGTTCGACTTTCTCGGGCGGGTAGTAATAACGCAGCCCGGGTATGGCCGGGGTCGGAAGTGAATCAGCCTGAGCGTGAAGAGAGATGGAGCACAGCAGGATGAGGTGAATGGTCAGGACGGTTCGCTGCATTGTTTCTACCTGCGGCTTTCCATTGCGGCCAGAACAGACTCAAAGTGGTTGTGCCTGTGAGATATAACCGAAAGATGTGTTCTGTTTAGAATTGAAAAGGCGGCGTATCCTGCTGGTGAAGATTTACAGTTTGTTTCATCAGCGGCCCAACAAGGGCAACGGAGGATACGCCATGA
>JAUIHJ010000543.1 GCA_030432015.1 bacterium | reverse complement strand
GGTCAAAGACCTTGAACCCGGCGCGAATAGTTCCTATCCAGGACCGTTCTTGGACATCGGCGGCACGCTCTATTTTTCGGCGATCGGCGAGGGCCGGGCAGGGCTGTTTACCAGCGATGGGACGAGCGGAGGGACGCAAGCGATCGCCCGCTTCGACAGCGAGGAGATGTCCTTTCCGACCCGCTTTACCGAGTCTGGCGGATCGACGTTTTTCCGGGCCGCCGACGGAAGCGCTGGCTACGAACTGTGGAAAACTGACGGGACGCCTGGCGGAACGGTGCTCGTCAAGGACATCCGCCCCGGCCTTAGCAACGGTTCCTACCCCGGTTCGCTGACGGACCTTAACGGGACACTGCTCTTTTCTGCCATCGACGACGTCGTCGGCACCGAGCTTTGGAAGTCGGACGGTACCGCCGGCGGAACCGTCTTACTCAAAGATATCAACCCCACCGGCGATGGCGTTCCAGCCTACCTGACCAAGACCGATGCCGGTACCGTCTTCTTCAGCGCCAATGACGGGGTCAACGGCTATGAATTATGGAAGACCGATGGCACGACCGGCGGAACCATGCTGGTCAAAGACATCAACTCTGGTAGCGGCGGCTCGTACCCGTTTGGTTTGACCAACCTCAACGGCACGGTCTTCTTCGGCGCCAACGACGGCGACAGCGGCTACGAATTATGGAAGTCCGATGGCACCGAGGCGGGCACGGTGCTGGTCAAGGACATCAACCCCGGGGGTGGCGATTCGACCCCTTATGCGTTGACCGAATTGAACGGCGAATTGTTGTTTAACGCGGACGACGGCAGCAACGGCTATGAACTCTGGAAGACCGATGGCACCACCCTGGGTACGGTGTTGGTCAAGGATGTGAACCCCAACGGCAGTTCAGAGCCATATCACCTGACGCGGTTCAATAATGAAATTTTCTTCAAAGCGTACGACGACAGCTACGGCGAGGAACTGTGGAAGACCGACGGAACAACGTCCGGTACGGTGCTTGTCAAAGACATTAACACCGGCCCCGACAGTTCGGCGCCGTATGGATTAACAAGCATTGGCAGCCTGCTGATGTTCGAAGCGTATGATGCCGGCGGCGGCTCGAGCCTCTGGGCGACCGACGGATCCACCGCTGGCACGGTTCTGGTGAAAGATATCGACACCAGCAGCACAACGAATGGGCCCAGCTATCTGGTGACAGCGAAAGGCCTCCTCTTCTTCAGTGCGAACGACGGAATTCACGGTGAAGAATTATGGCAATCCGATGGAACCACCGCCGGTACCGTCCTCGTTCGCGATGTTGTGCCTGGTGAAACGGGATTCTTTCCGAGCTACCTGACGGTTTCGAATGGACACGTCTATTTCAACGGCAACGATCAGATCACCGGCACGGAACCTTGGGTACTGCGTGTGCCCGACACGACAGCGCTGACAGGAGGTGACAGCACCTTGGAATTGGACGACAGCGGGAATGTCGTCGTTCGTGACAGCGGCGGCGGCATTCTGTTTCAACAGCCGCTGGCGGATATTGACGAACTGATTGTGAACGGATTGGACAATATCGACGACACCCTGGTGATCGACTTCAGCCAAGGCAACCCCATCCCGTCGGGCGGCCTTACCTTTCATGGCGGCAGCGGTGGCATCGATACGCTCGAACTATTCGACAGCGACACAGACATGGACGCCGAAACCATTCGGCATGCCCTCATCAACGAGAATGATGGCTCCGTCCAGTTTGACTTTGACGGCGCCGATGGATTCGATGCGTTGATCACCTATGACGGCCTTGAGCCAATCATCGACAACCTGAACGCAACCAACCGAATCTTCAATTTCACGGGGAGCGCCGAGACCATCGTGCTGTCCGACGACGGCGACGCGGGTGACGGGCAGTCGATGATCGATTCCACGCTCGGCGAAAGTATCATATTCACGAATCCAACCAACTCGCTGACCGTCGGTACGACGCTCACGGCGGGAGCCGACACGATCAACGTGGAAGGTTTGGATTCCACGTTCGCCGCCGACCTGAGCATCGTCGCCGAACCCGGCGGTGGCGGCGATGACACGGTGAATTTCCAAACCGTTGCGACCAGCACTGGCGGCGGAAACATCGATGTGAGTGCCTACGACATCAACGTCAACGCGGCGTTGCAAAGCGGCGGAGGCGATCTCCAATTGATGGCCAATAACGATATCATATCGACCGCCGCCGGTTCGATAACGAGCACCGATGGCGCGGTCGCATTGACCGCCGACGCGGATGGCGACAGCGACGGAACGCTGAACATTGCCGGCAACATCAACCACGGTGCCGGCGGCACGACGTTCAGTTTGTCGGACGCCGATGGCATGGTCGACGGCGTCATCAGCGGCGGCGGCCCCATCACCAAAGACGGTACCGGCACACTCTCGCTGGCAGGCAACAATACGTATGGAGGCGGAACGGATATTTGCGACGGCACGTTGACGTTGACAACCTTTAATCGGATCCCCAACGGCAGTGCCATTACGATCGCCCCCACTGGGACCTTCGCTAACGGAGGTCATACCGAAACCGTGGGCTCGATCGCGGGAGCCGGCATCATTTCCTTAAGTTCCGGTGCGGCATTGTCAGCCGGCGGTGACGGCAGCTCGACGGAATTCAGTGGCCAGATCACCGGCTTAGGAACCCTGGTGAATCAAGGCGCAGGCACGCTGACACTTTCAGGATCGCAGAATGACTGGAGCGGCGGGATGAACGTCGCGTCGGGGCGCGTCCTGGTGACCGGCGCACTGACGCACGTTTCGAATGGCGTCAACGTCATCAACGGCGCCGTATTGGGCGGTACGGGGAGCATCGCGGGGGTCATCAACAGCGGGATTGGTACCATCGCGCCTGGACTCAGTCCGGGCCGGTTGACCAACGGCGGCCAGTTGCAGATGAATAACAATTCGACGCTGGCCATCGAACTCGATGGGACCACCGCCGGGATTCAATACGATCAGTTCGTGGCAAGTGGCGTGGCGGCGCCCAGCCTCGGCAACGCCATGCTGGACGTCACGCTGGGATTTGCTCCGGCGCCCGGTACCTCATTCACCGTCATCGACAACCAGAGCGGCAACCCGATTATCGGCATATTCGCCGGGCTCGCCGAAGGCGCCACGATCAATGTCGGTGGCACGATGCTGGAGATCACCTATCTCGGCGGCACCGGCAACGATGTCGTTCTGTCGACGCCTGCCGCTCCCGTGATCGACAGCTACTATCTGAGTACGACGACCAGCGGTCGTGTCGGCGGCGTGCTCTATCGCAACCAGGACATTTTGCGTTTCGATGGCCTGACGAACACCTGGTCAATCCACTTTGACGGTTCGGATGTCGGCTTGCGATCCGCCGATCTCGACGCCATTCATATCAACGCCGATAACAGCATCTTGATGAGCCTCAGATCTCCCGCGTTTGTCGCCGGCCTGGGCCGCGTGGAGAGTGCAGACATTATTCGCTTTATTCCCACGTCACTCGGCGATACCACCGCGGGCAGTTTCGAAATGTTCCTCGATGGTTCGGACGTTGGCTTAACCACATCAGACGAGAACATTGACGCAATCAGTCGTGAGCCTGGCGGAGAGATTGTCATCAGCACGCTGGGCTCAGCCACGGTGCCAGGCATCGTTGGTACGGCTCAAGGCGAAGATCTACTGACCTTCACCGGCACCACCGGCCCCAATACAGCGGGCGTGTTTTCCCTGTATTTTGACGGCTCGACCGAAGGTCTCACAGAAGCGTCCGAAAACGTCACGGCGGCGGCGGTTCTGGCGTCCGGCGAGATCAACCTGGTCACACGTGGCAACTTTGCTGTGCCAGGGCTGACCGGTGATGCCAATGACATCTTTGCCTGCCTTCCCGGACCGACATGCAGTGCCTTCACCCAAGCATTTGAGGGGACCAGCCAAGGGCTGGTCTGGAAAAAAATCGATGGTATTTCGATCGATGTCGGAAATCCGTTGCGGGCAGTCGCCCCAGGATCCGGGGGCGTTACCGAACGACTCACGCAGACCGTGGTGGCCGACGCGGTCAACGCGGCGATCGACTACTGGGATCGCGCTGGCGCCGATGTCCGCGGCCTGGACGAAGTCCCGATCGAGGTTGTCGACCTACCCGATACCTACCTGGGATTGGCCTTTAACGATCGAGTTCTGATCGACACGGATGCAGCGGGGCACGGCTGGTTTTGGGAACCGGCACTTCCAGCCAACCGTTTCGAGACGGGTCCACGTATCGATCTCCTCTCAGCCGTCACGCACGAACTGGGCCATTTCCTTGGGCACGAACACGGCTCGGACGTCATGCAAGCCACGCTGGGAGTGCGGCAGCATCGGCTGCCAGACGGTTCTCGGTACGAATGGCATGCGGCCAGCACAGTGACCAATGTGATCGACGACCACACGACCGATTGGGGCGAAACCGTCGACCAGGTATTCGCCGAGTCGGACCCGCAGGTGTTCGCAACGTGACGCGAATGCGTTGCACCGCGATCGGCGGCGTTGCGTCGTGTGGCCTGGTGAATCGCAAGCACATCGGCGTTTTCCGTTGACGCCCAGGCTAAATGGCCGAGCGCGATTTCGCAGCGCACACCCCGTCAGCGGGACGGGTACCTTTTTCGCCGACAGGCGGTTTTTCCGCAGTTGAAGCGAATGGGCGGCGAAAAACGAGCCGGTCCCGGATTGCCGCCGAATTGCACTCCGGCATTTGGGCAACGCCACGCCGTGGTGCAACGCGTTACCCAACACGCGTCTCCGCTCCCATGCCAAGCCTGCTTACTTCTTGCCTTGCCGCCGCTTTTCGGCAAAGAATTCGGTCAGAATGCCTCCGCATGGTTCTGCCAGTACGCCGCTGACAACCTCCGCACGATGATTCAGCCGGAAATCATCCAGGAGGTGATAGAGAGATTGCACGGCGCCCGCTTTAGGATCGGTCGCACCGTAGACCACACAAGGAATCCGGGCCTGCACAATTGCGCCGGCACACATGGGGCACGGCTCAAGCGTCACGTAAAGCGTACAGTCTTCCAACCGCCAGCTTCCCAACGATTCCGCGGCCTGCGTAATGGCGATCATTTCCGCGTGCGCCGTCGGATCACGTAACATCTCGCGCTGGTTATAGGCGGCAGCAATTACGGCCTGCTGATGGACAATGATCGCCCCGACCGGAACCTCGTCTTCCGTCATGGCCTGCTGCGCTTGCTGCAACGCCATCCTCATATAAACGTCATGCATAGGTGAATCAAGCAGCGTGCGGAACTCGGGACTCGGGACGAGGTGACGGCGAGCAGTTCGGACGGATGGCTAGTTGCCGGGCGACTTCCCGACGGCCTCGAGTTCCCGGATGCGAATCTTACGTAGTGCCGAACGTGTCTCGTACGCAGCGATGCCCAGTGGGGTGGAAAGATCGACCTCGCCCCGTGTGCTGATCTTGTGGCCGACAATCGATTGATCGACAACCAGTTTGTCGTCAATCCAGGCCGAAATCTTCTGGGGAGTCACGCGCAGTCGAATCGCGTACCAGCGATCCGAATCAAAGGTCATATACCGGGTGGTCTTGTTCTCCGAAGCGTCTTTGCCATCGATACTGGATAAACCCACGACGGCCCCAGCCCATCCACCTACAACGAAGCTGCAATGAGATTTTGCGACAGGGAACGTCAGGGCACAAAAAAAGTCAACGCCGTCGACCTTTTTCGCGTCCAGGGTTATCTCGTAATTCGTGCGCGGCAGGTTTTTGCCGGTGTACGTGATGCCGGTCAGGGGCGAGCCGAATCCTAAGTCGATCTCGCCATCCGCCGCGGCGACATCGCCTTCGC
>JAUIHJ010000542.1 GCA_030432015.1 bacterium | reverse complement strand
ACCACCTGACTTTCGGGTCGCCTGGCTGCTCTTGCGCACGAAGCCGGGTACTTCGAATGCCCCCAGTCGATTGACTATTTACTTTGCGCTGAAAAGGCCTTGAGCTAAGCAGGAACAATGTTTCAACCGGTCGCGAATGACGCCAGCTTTCCCAATCTGGAACACGAAATTCTGGAGTTCTGGAAGCAACAAGACATCTACGGAAAGTCACTGGAACGTCGGGCCGGGGCACCCCGTTTCGTGTTTTACGAAGGACCGCCCACGGCCAACGGCATGCCGCATCCCGGGCACTGCCTGACCCGGGCCATTAAGGACCTGTTCCCCCGCTATCGCACGATGCGGGGCTATTTCTGCGAACGCAAAGGGGGCTGGGATACCCACGGTCTGCCAGTCGAGGTCGAAGTCTGCAAAGAATTGGGGATTCATTCCAAAGAAGAGATTGAAGCCTTCGGCATCGAGCCGTTCATCCACAAGTGCCAACAGAGCGTGTGGCGCTATATGCGCGAATGGGAGCGACTGACCGAGCGATTGGGGTTCTGGATTCACTTGCCGGACGCCTACGTGACCTACCACAAGAGCTATGTCGAGAGTGTCTGGTGGTCACTGAAGACACTCTTCGATCGCGGACTGCTCTACCAGGGACACAAGATCGTCTGGTGGTGGGCGCAAGGTGGCACCGCACTGAGCGCCGGCGAAGTCGGCCAAGGGTATCGCGAAGTTGCGGACCCAAGTGTTTTTGTGAGATTCCCACTCTTAGATGCCGCCGGCCAGAAATCCGACATCACCTTGCTGGTGTGGACGACGACACCTTGGACACTCCCTAGCAACCAGTTTGCCGCCGTGCACCCCGACCTCACCTACGCCACGGTCATCGATGCGGAGAGCGGCGAAAAGTTAATCCTGGCAGCCGACCTGGTCGAGCAAGTCGCGGCTAAAGCCAAGCGGGAGTGGACGGTGGAGTCCACCTGCCAGGGCAGCGACTTGATCGGGCGTCGTTATCTGCCCCCGTTCGATTACTATTATCAAGACACCGGCAACCGCACCGGGACGCTCAAGTCAGGCGGCCAGGAGTACGTTGCCTGGCGAATTCTACCCGCCGACTTTGTGACGACCGACAGCGGCACCGGCGCCGTCCATCAGGCACCGGCATTCGGTGAAGTTGACTACGAGGTGTTGATCGCGGACCAGAATCGTTTCGAAGCTGGCCAGGGGCCCGAACTGATCTGCGCGGTGGGTCCAGACGGAAAATTCACTTCAGCAGCACCCAACTATCAGGGCCGCTGGGTAAAGGAAGCAGACAAAGACATCTGCCGCGAGTTGCGCGAGCGCGGCTTGTTGTTGCTCCTTGATCAGTATTTGCACGAGTATCCGTTCTGCTGGCGAGCGGATGAGGATCCGTTGATTCAGTACCCGCGTCAGAGCTGGTTCATTCGCACCACCGAGTTCAAAGACCGCATGCTGGCCAACAACCAGAAAATCAACTGGTTGCCGGAGCACATTCAAGGCGGTCGGTTCGGGAAGTTCCTGGAGTCGAATGTCGACTGGGCCCTCTCGCGCGAACGGTTTTGGGGAACCCCTTTGCCGATCTGGGTTTGCGACCAGACCGGTCAACAGGAAGCCGTGTCCAGCTATGACGAACTGCTGGCCAAGCCGGGCATCCGCGGCACCGAAGTTTGGGCTGCCGCCAAAGCAGCCAACCCGGAACTCGCGGATGACCTCTGTGTGCACAAGCCGTACATCGATGAGGTGAGCTATGACTCGCCATTCGCCGAAGGCGGCAGGATGAAACGCGTTACCGAAGTGATCGATTGCTGGTACGACAGCGGTGCCATGCCCTTTGCGCAATGGGGCTATCCGCACCAGGGCCAGGCCGAATTCAAAGCGCAATTCCCGGCGGATTTCATCAGCGAAGCGCTCGATCAGACCCGAGGATGGTTCTATAGCCAGTTGGCCATCAGCACGCTCCTGTTTGGTGATCAGGATCATCCCACCGAGGATACCGAAAGCATCGAGTTCCCTCATCCTTATCGGAACTGCATCGTGCTGGGCCTGATGATGGGCGAAGACGGTCAGAAAATGTCCAAGAGCAAGCGAAACTACCGCGAGCCGACGGAGATTTTTGACAAGTACGGCGCTGACGCCCTGCGGTGGTTCTTCTTTGCCAAGCAAGCGCCCTGGACCACCATCCGTTACAGTGAAAACTCCATCAAGGAAAGCATCCCGGAGTTCCTGCTGCGGCTCTGGAACGTTTATAGCTTCTTCGTCATCTACGCGAACATCGATGGCTTCGACCCCGGCCAGATGTTGCCGGAAAGCGCAACACTTGCCGATGATGCCCAACTCAACGGCCCGGAGTTTTCGTCCGCCCGCGGCTATCGGCCGGTGGCGGAACGCGGCGAGCTTGACCGCTGGGTCCTGGGCGAATTGAACCGCACGCTCGCCGGCGTCGTGGATCGTATGGACGCCTACGACAACTTCGCCGCGTGCCAGTTGATCAATGAATTCGTGGATGGGTTGAGCAACTGGTATGTGCGACGCAGCCGCGACCGGTTCTGGGCTAGCGACAAGGAATCCCCCGAAAAGCTCGACGCATACTGGACGTTATACGAGTGTTTACTGTCGACCTGTAAGCTGGTCGCCCCGTTTGTGCCGTTCCTGTCGGATACGTTGTGGCGGAACCTCACCAGCGTCTTCGATGGCCAGGCACTCCCCAGCGTGCATCTGTGCGACTTCCCGACCGGGGACCCGGCCGTCGTGGATGAACAGTTGTCCACACAGATGAGGTTGCTGCGGGAAATCGCCTCGCTCGGCCGCAGCGCACGCATGGATGCCAAACTCAAGGTGCGTCAGCCGTTGGCAAAAGTCGAAGTGATCCTGGCAGACAACACGCACCAACCGTGGCTGGAGGCACACGATGCCTTGCTGCGGACCGAATTGAACGTCAAGGCGATCGAATACACGACCGATGCGGAGAAATACATCGAATACGAAGTGCAGCCGAACTTCAAGCGATTGGGGCCTCGCGTCGGAAAGTTAATGCCCGCTGTCAAGAAGACCCTTAGCCAGACCGATGGCGGCGGACTGCTCGCCGAACTGAACAGCACCGGCAAAGTGACGTTGAACGTTGGTGACGAAACGATCGAACTGGACACCGACGATATCCAGGTACGCTTGCACGCCAAACCGGGTTGGTCGGCGGCGCAAGGCACGTCATGCGTCGTGGTGTTGTCAACCGAACTGAGCGACGAACTTCTGCGAGAAGGTCTGGCGCGCGACCTGGTTCGACTCGTGCAAGATCGCCGCAAGCAGTTGCAATGCGATTTTACCGACCGCATTGAAATCGGTCTCGCGACGGATTCCGCCGAGCTACAAGCCGCCGTCCAGGACAACCTCGCCTACCTCACCGCGGAGACGCTCGCTGACAAGGTTTCGCATGCCACGCTCGCCGGCTGCGATGGGGTCGAACACGAGATCGGCGAAGCGAACGTGGTGCTTTATGTCAAAGTGGTCGCATCATGAGTGACACGCCGGCGAAAACGCGGCTACCCGTTGCCGTGCTGATATCGGGCGGCGGAACGACCCTCAAAAACTTGCTGAACCATGTGGCCGACCAGGCATTGCCGGTGGACATCACGCTGGTCGTGTCAAGCTCGGATCACGCTAAAGGGCTGCGCTACGCAGAAGAGGCCGGCATCAAGACGCTGGTCGTCCGCAGGCAAGATCAGGACTCCGACGAGGCGTTTAGCGACCTGATTTTTCAAGCCTGCCGTGAGCAGGGTGTGCAACTGGTCGTGATGGGTGGCTTTCTGAAATTTGTGCCGATTCCCGCCGACTTTGAAAATCGTGTCATCAACATTCACCCGGGACTGATTCCCGCCTTTTGCGGTAAAGGCTTCTATGGGCTCCGCGTCCATCAGGCCGTCTTGGACTACGGCGCCAAAGTCAGTGGATGCACCGTCCATTTCGTCGACAACCAGTACGACCACGGTCCGATCATCTTGCAGTCCGTCACCGACGTTCGCGATGACGATACGGCGGAAACCCTGCAGCAGCGCGTCTTCGCGCTTGAATGTGAAGCGTTTCCGCAGGCCCTGCGTTTGATTTCCGAAGGACGAGTTCGCGTTGAGGACCGGCACGTGCGGATCGATGCCGGCTAGCACGTCGGACCGAGTGCACCACCCATTTCGCGCGAATTTGGGTCGATTATTCCGGATTTCGCGACGCCCTGACCGGCATCCACTTGGTTGCCCGCCGGTTTACGAGTCCGCGACGAGCCGTTATTGTGAATACCTCGTCCGAGTCTCCCCGCCAGCTACCCATGTGATGTGTCCCCCATGCGATATCGAAATGTCTGTCTGGAGTCGTTTGGTTACACGCTCCCCCAGGAAGTGGTGACGTCGGATGACATCGAGACACGTTTGCAGCCCCTTTATCAGCGTCTTCGGCTTCCGGAAGGTCGTTTGGAGCTGATGACCGGGATCCGCGAACGGCGTTTCTGGGACCGGGGAGTGATGCCCAGCGAGAAGAGCGTCGAGAGCGCGGACCTGGCGATCGCCGCGGCGGGCATCGATAAGAAGTACATTGGCGCGCTGATCCATGCCTCCGTTTGTCGCGACTACCTCGAGCCCGCCACGGCCAGCACGGTGCATCATCACCTTGGTCTGCCGGACGAATGTGTCATCTACGACGTTTCCAATGCCTGCCTGGGATTGCTCAACGGCGTGATTCAAATCGCCAACATGATCGAGCTTGGACAGATTCGCGCCGGCTTGGTCGTCGGCACCGAGAGCAGCCGCCAATTGGTCGAGACCACCATCGACGCGTTGAATCGCAACGAATCGCTCACGCGTCATCAAATCAAGAGTGCCGTCGCGTCGCTCACCATTGGATCAGGAAGCTGCGCCATGCTGCTCACAGATCGCGAATTGAGCCAGACGGATAACCGGCTCCAGGTCGGTCGAATCCGCGCCAACACTCGGTTCCATCAGCTTTGCCACAGCGGACAGGACGAGGCGGTCGGCTCGGGCATGCAGCCCCTGATGCAGACCGACGCGGAACAATTGATGCGGGAAGGCGTCGCCACCGGCGCCGCCACGTTCGCAGGATTTCTAGGCGAAGCGGAATGGGGCGTTTCGGACATCCAGAAGACCTTCTGCCATCAGGTCGGATCCGCTCACCGCAAGCTGATGCTCGAATCGCTGGGCTTGGATCCAGCGCGAGATTTTTCCACCCTGGAGTGGCTCGGCAATACCGGTTCGGTTGCCTTACCGATCACCATGGCGGTCGGTGTCGAGCAGGGGCACGTCGCGGCGAACGATAACATTGGCCTGCTGGGTATCGGCTCGGGAATCAATTGCGTCATGTTGGGTGTGAACTGGCAGCGGGCACTGGTGGAGTCCAACAGCCCGCCGCTGGCACCGACGCATGTCGACGTCGACGACGAATTGCCGCTCGCCCGTTAATCGACCGGACGAAGCGCAGATTCGCGCCCCGCGGAGACAGGCTCGCAGGGCTGTCATGAATTTCAAACTGCGCGATTTGTAACCCGGCGCGTCCGTTGTAACCCCATGCCAGACGCACGCGCCCAACTACAGCGGCGCAAACATGCACCATCCCCCTGACGCGTGCACACGACGCCACTCAGCTGCAGCACATGGTTCGCCGTCAGCGTAGAATGAGGTGATGTCGACTTCGCCCCCATCCCGCATTTCCCAACGTCCGCTGATGCGAATTCTATTTCGCGTGGCCGCGGTTGCGTTGGGTCTCTCGCCGCTGTTGGCCGCCGAACTGTTGTGTCGCGCGGGCGGGTGGGGTCGTATTGGCGAGGCCAGTGATCCGTATGTTGGAT
>JAUIHJ010000541.1 GCA_030432015.1 bacterium | reverse complement strand
GACCCGAGGTGGCCAAAGTGGGATCCCAAGTCGACCAACTACGGCAACTGTTTGGCGAGCCGGCGGTCTTGATCATGCCGTACGCGGTCGAGATCCGGTAGCCGCTCGGTTGCCTTGTTGCTCGGCCTTGACTCGGCTGCCACCGAGCGGTCCGCGTTGCCAATCAGATGGGCACGCCCTTCCACTTGACGAACGCCTCCATGGCGAAGTATTCGGGCAAGCCGATTTGGTTGTAGTGATTGGCGGTGCCGCAGTTGCGATCTTCGGCGCGCTGCCAGAATTCACGCGGATCCGATCCCGGAAATAACGCCTCGTCTTTCTGGCTTTCATGCATGAAGATGGCTTTCCGCTTGCGCTCAAGGTCACCGGGGCTAAGTGGTACGGCGATTTCAATCTCGTGCAGCGGGTATTCCTGCCAGGCGCCGCGATACAGGAGGACATCGGGACGTGAGCCACGGGCCTCTTCGATCTCAGCCAGGGCCAGAAAAATTGCCTCGGCGCAGACACGATGGGTGCCGTGCGGGTCGGACAGATCGCCGGCTACGTAGACCTGCGCGGGGTCAACGTCTTCGATCAGCTTACGAATGATCTCTACGTCGACGGGGCCGACCGGATTCTTGGTGACGGTGCCGGTTCGATAGAACGGCAGGTCAAGAAAATGCAGGTCCTGTTCTCGGCAGCCGACCTCCAGCGCGCCGGCTTTGGCTTCGCTCCAGCGAATCAATCCCTTGATCTTGAGAACGGGTGCCGCGTCAAAATCTCCCGGCCGTTTCTCGGTGAGCGACCGATGCACGTCGGATTCCACTTGCCTGGAGTTTTCGACATCGATGTTGAAGAGACGATTATATTCGGTGACCAGATCGGCGACGCGACGGGCATCATGATCGAAGACGGCGATGTTGCCGCTGGTCATGTATGCCACGTGCACTTCGTGTTTGTCCTCATTCAGCCGAATGAGTGTGCCGCCCATGCTGATCACATCGTCATCGGGATGCGGGCTAAAGCAGATCACGCGCTGGGATTTCTTGCCGCCGGGATGGTATTCAATGGTATCCATCATCCAACGAAAAACGCGATGTGCAAGTTGCGGTGCCGGGCCGTGGTCACGCAGCAGCGAAAGGAGGTGGTGATGGCGAAAGTCGTCGTCATCCAATTTCAGCAACGCCTTGCCGGTCTGCTCGCAGAGCCACAGGACCGCTCGCTTGATCAGGGGCCGCGTCCATTTGACCTCGGAGATGGCCCACGGCGTCGCTTCGCCGACCAGTGTTGCGGCCGCGGCCGCATCGACCAGGACGGTCGCGTCGGGATGACCTTGCAAGTAGCTGGCGGGGACCTCGTCAGAGCTGGGGTGCTCCAGTGTCTTGCTGACGACTTTGGCTTTACCTTCGCCCTGGGCCAGCAGCAGGATTTTCCTGGCTTCCCGAATCGTGCCCACACCCATTGTGATGGCTTGGGTAGGGACGTTTTCCTGACCGAAGAAATCGGAGGCGACCTCCGTCCGCGTGGCGGTGTCGAGTGTGGCGAGCCTGGTCCGACTGTCGCGGTCGCAATACGGTTCGTTGAACCCGATCCGGCCATTTCCACCCACGCCCAGCACAACCACGTCGAGCCCGCCAACTGCTTCGATCTTTGCCTCGTACTCGCGGCAGTGGGCCTCCACCTGGTTTCGCGCAACACTGCCGCTCGGAATGTTGATGTGTGCCGGCAGAATATTGACGTCGTTTAGCAATTGGTGGTGGATCCAATGGCTGTAGCTTTGCTCCTGGTCGGGATGCAACCCAACGAACTCGTCCAGATTGAACGTCACGACGTTGGAAAAATCGAGCCCTTCTTCGTGATGGAGACGCACCAACTCGCGGTACGTTCCCAGCACCGTCGAACTGGACGACAAACCGAGCACAGCGCTTTGCCCCAATGCGTTGCGTTCATTGATCACCTTGGCGATGATCGAAGCCACCTGGCGCGCCTGGTGCTTCTCTGATTCAAAAACCAAGCAGGGTAGCCGGGTACCTGGAACGTTGCGGGCGCTGTTGTCGGCGGGCGGGGTAAGCATGAGGTGGATTTTTCCCAGGTGAAAGTCGCATCACCCAGAATATCGACTGACAAATCGGAACGCAAAGGGGCGTGCCAAATCGACTGGTCGGACCGATAAGGCACGTTGGCTTTGCCGGTCGATACGAATTTACAGGACCGCCAGGTTGTCGCGGTGAACGACCTCTTCATACGGGCAGTGGCCCAGGATCTGGGCAATTCGATCCGACTTGAGGCCTTTGATCCGTTCGATGTCCGGCGCGTCGTAATTTGTCAGACCCCGGGCGAATTCAGGGCCGTCATGACCACAAAGCGAAACGACGTCGCCCTTGGTGAAGTCTCCCTTGGCCGCGATGATTCCGATCGCCAGCAGGCTACGACCTCCCGCCGCAATCGCATCGCACGCGCCCTGATCAAGCAGGATTCGACCGCGAGGCTGCGTCGAGAAACGCAGCCATCGTTTCCATGGGCTGGCCGATTTTCCTTGCCCGAGAAATAGCGTGCCAACCGGCTGGCCGGCCATGATGTCGCGAACCGTCGAGGGGTGCCTACCGTTGGCAATGATCAGGTTTTCTCCAGCGGACGTCACGATCCGCGCAGCCTTCAGCTTGCTCAGCATCCCGCCCTTGGAGAGCCCCGTCTTATGGTCGAGCGCTTTCGCCAGAATGGCCTCGTTGACAGCGTGGACGGTCGGCATCAGCTGGGAATTTGTGTCGTTCGGGTCGCCGTCGTACAGCCCGTCCACATCCGACAGGATGATCAGGAGTGGGGCCCGCAGCAGGTTGGTGACCAGTGCCGCCAGGCGGTCGTTGTCGCCGAAGGTGGCCATCAATTCGTCGACCGAGACGGTGTCATTCTCGTTGATGACTGGGATCGCGTTGAATTCGAGTAGCGACAGCAGCGTGTTGCGTACGTTCAGGTAGCGTTGTCGATCGTCCAAGTCTTCGGCCGTTAGCAACACCTGCGCGGCCCGTCGCCCGTGCAGGCGAAACGTCCGGTCGTACATTTCGATCAGATTCGTCTGTCCGATCGCGGCCACCGCTTGCAGACGCGCCAGGCCGGTCGGCCGTGACTTGAGGCCCAACTGGCTCATCCCCGCGCCCACGGCGCCGGAACTGACCAGCACGACCCGGCGACCGGAGGCGTTAATCTCGCTTAGCTGCTCCGCCAACTGAGCGATTCGCTGTTCGTTGAGCGTGCCATCGTGGTGCGTTAGCACACGCGTGCCGACCTTCACCACAATCGTGGCGGCGGTGGCGGCAATCTCCTGGCGAAGCAAGTCGGTCATTGCTATCTGCACCCTGCCTTGGTCTGGTTGAGTTGATTTGGTCGAGCGGGCCACATGGGCAAGGTTAGCGACAATTCCGTAATATGCGAGTGGCTGGCGGCAAGAACTTGGCGTGCGACGTCGGGGCTTCCTTGTGAATCAGCGGAAACGCGAATAGACTAAGGTGCAGTTGAGCGCAACGGACACAGGTATCGCCAACTTTCTTGCTCAGCTCGGATCATCCCGCGGCCGCACCAATTTCTCGGATGAGTTTTCACGAATGAGCGAACTCCACCATGAGTGCGGCATTGCCGCCGTCTACCACCTGCCGAATCGGCCGCAAAGCCCGCTCTGCCCAGGCCCGAACATCGAACATGCGTCGCGTCTCCTGCCGCGCATGATGTTGGATATCCAGAATCGCGGCCAACTGGCGGCGGGGATTACAACGTTTAACCCGGGTCGCAATCAGTTGATCGACACGCACAAAGACGTCGGTTCGGTCACCGAGGTATTTCGGCTGGCACATCGACGCAAGTGCGAGGGGCTGATGCGGGAATATGCCGGGATGGCGGGGATCGGGCACGTTCGCTACGCCACCTGTGGCGCCGATGATCGGAGTTTCGCGCAGCCATTCGAACGCCATCATTTGGAGAAACGCAAGTGGTTCAGTTTTGGGTTCAACGGCCAACTGGCGAATTTTCAGGAGCTGCGCGATAAGTTGCTGAGCCAGGGGGATCACCACCTGGCACGCGAATCTGACACCGAGATCATGATGCACGAGATCAGCCGCGAGTTGTCCGGCGACCGCCGGCCGAGTCTCGTGGAATTGACACGGCAGATCGCCAGTCGGTTCGATGGCGCTTTCAGCCTCGTCTATCTGAATGCGCGCGGCGATATGCTGGTCGCCCGCGATCCGCTGGGAATCAAGCCGCTCTGCTACGCTTTTGATGGCAGTCTGTTTGCGGCGGCCAGCGAGAGCGTGGCGTTGCTGAATTTGGGCTTCGAAAACGACGACATCAAGTCGCTGGAGCCGGGCCACGTGATCACCATCGTGGACGGCGAATTTTCCAAGAGAGCCTATTCAGAGTCGAAAACAACCGCCCATTGTTTCTTCGAGTGGATCTACTTTGCGAACGTCGCGAGTACGTTGGATCAGCGAAGTGTTTACCTGTCGCGAACAGCACTGGGTGTGGAACTGGCGCGGATGGAGATTGCTGACGGTCGCGTGCCGCTGGGAGAGGATACGATCGTCGTGCCTGTCCCCGATACCAGTAAAGCCGCGGCCGACTCGATGGCGTTCGAATTGGGGATCCCGTCACGCGAGGGCCTGATCCGCAACCGCTACGCGGGCCGAACCTTTATTGAGAGCGGTGATCGAAGCTCGAAAGCCCAAACGAAATACACGCCACTCCGCGAAGTCCTGGAGGGGAAACGGGTTTTCCTCGTGGAGGATTCAATTGTTCGCTCGACGACGATGAAGGTACTGCTCAACCGTCTGCGCGAAATTGGCGGTGCCAAGGAGATTCACGTCCGCGTGGCCTGCCCGCCGATCATCGCACCCTGTTTTTACGGGATCGACATGTCGACGGTGAATGAACTGTTTGCGCCCCGATTTCTCAATGGCGGACCGCTGACCGAGGAAATTCAGCAGGAAATGGCCAAGACATTGGAGGCCGACTCGCTGCGGTACCTGCCGGTGGAAGCGATTTCGCGGGCCATTGGGCTGAACAGTTCGCGTCTGTGTGAAGCTTGTATCACGGGCGAATATCCGACTCCAGCCGGTCAGCAGCTTTACAATATCGCCCTGAAGGATGCGACGGCGGGATCTGGGGAAGCGTCCAAGCGGACCTATGACACCGCCGCGGTTCTGACGTCCAGCGAGCCATAGCGGTTCTGACGTTCAGCGAGCCATTGATGCCGTTGTCTGTCGGTGCGTGCGGCGGCGCCTGGCAAATTGCCGCAGCGATGCTGCCCACTCGACGACATTGCCGATTTCTGTCGGCCCGGGCCAGGAAGTTTCGCCCAACCAAAAAAAATCCCGCCATGACGGCGGGATTTTCGTCTGTCAAACGGCCTGATTTCTCGATTGCAACTCGGCCCGCACGGCGTCGCCTGAGGGCCGACCGAGTGCTTTGTTCCAGCCTGGATTTAGGCTTGGGGTTGTCGTTGCCCTCGCCAACTGGAATTCATCCCGTTATCCCGGCACGAATCCAAATTGGATGCCTCTCAGCGAACCTCCACTTGATTTGAGACGGGCGTTTGCTCGTCGAAATCACCAGGGCTGGTGGGGGCTGGCGCGTGCTTGGCTCGTTCGGAGGCTTCCGCGGTGATCCGCATGGCCAGTGCCAATTCCGCAGGGCTAAAGAATCGCTGGTTGCCGGTGTACTTCGACTCAATGCGATTCTTAGCGGCGAGTTCCCGCCAGCTCATGTCGTTGGCCAGGTTCCACGCCGCCGCCTGGGCTGCGTTTTGAGGGATTTCGCCTCGCCCCAGCATCTTCACCACTTCGACCACCTGGGGGTCTTTGGCGAACGATTCGATGGGAACGATGGTG
>JAUIHJ010000540.1 GCA_030432015.1 bacterium | reverse complement strand
TTCTCGATATCTGTGAAGATGCCGCTCGGGCGGGTGGCCAAGTCCTGCTGGATTGGCGAGGCAAGTTCAAGGTCCGTGAGAAAGGGCCCAAGGATCTGGTGACCGAAGCGGACCTGGCTTCTCAACACGTCATTCGAGAGACCCTGCTGCAAGCTTTTCCCGAGCACCATTTTGTCGGTGAAGAGGACGGGTTGGGAACTCGGGATCAGCAGTCGCTTCAAGACGGCTACTGTTGGATCTGCGACCCGCTGGACGGGACCACCAATTATGTCCACCAGTTGCCAAACTATTGCGTTTCGATCGCCTTGCGGCACGGCGACAAACTGCTGGTGGGGGTTGTCTTCGATCCGTCGACCAATGAATGCTTCACCGCCGCTGCGGGCGAGGGCGCGTTTCTCAATGGGCAACCAATTGGCGTGAGCAATTGCGGGGAGACCGCCGAAGCGTTGGTGGCCGTCAGCCTTCCACCCCAAGTCCAGCGGGACGCCGTGGAAATCCACACGTTCATTGATCTGTTGGTCGCCAGTCAGGCGGTGCGCCGCCTGGGTTCGGCCGCCCTGAACCTCTGTTACCTCGCGGCCGGGCGACTGGACGGCTATTGGGCAACCGATACAAAAATCTGGGATGTCGCTGCGGGCGTGCTGCTCGTGCGCGAAGCGGGTGGCGAAGTGTCTGCCTCACGCGGGGGGCCATTTACACTTGGTGCGCCCGGCCTGTTGGCGGCGTCGACCCCCGAACTAAGCCAACGGCTTCGTACCATCGTGGCCTCGCGCCACAACGGTTAGGCGAATGTCACGGTTGGAATCCGATAGGAAAAGCTTCATTCTTTGGCTTAGTGCGTATAGACTAGGGTAAGGATTCACCCGCTCTTTTCTTTTCCTCCTGTCCGTCAATCGACGTGCTGCTCATGGATGCCGGCTTGCGTACGCGCCAACAGGTATTCGGTTCGTTTGTAACCATTTGTTTGGTCGTGGTTTACGCTGCGCATGTTCAGGCCCAGCCCACCCCGAGTGGCGAGCAGGCTGCCGAAAACTCCGCGCCACGTGACGTCGTCATCGAATCCGATCTGGAGATCTTCTGGCTGCGTGGTAAGTCCGGCGAATTGGTTCCGGTCGCCGACCTGACGGTGGAAGAGTACACGCGGCTCCGCCTCTTGGAAAAGGAATTGATCCCGCTCGAAGCCGCACCCGAATTGTATGCGTTTCAAGGTGATATTGCATTTACGGGGACGGCGGCTGCGGGCGAGGCGCAATTTACGATTCAGCTGAATATCCGCCTGCGTGATCGCGACGATGCGGAAGCGCAACCCTGGGTCCGCGTCCCGCTCCGTCTCAACAAGACGATCCTGATGCCCGGCGGAAAACACGTTGGTACCGGCGACTTCTTTGTCTCATACGAAAAGCAAGGTGATGGCTATGTTGCTTGGCTTCGCGCCGCACCCAACTCCGTCCATGCGATCACATTGAGTGTCAAGATGCCTGTCGTTCGGGTCGCCGGCCGGAAACGCGTCGCCATGTTAACGCCGTCGCGGCCGACCCAAATTCAATTAGAGGTCCCCGGAGAGGACCTGGATGTCACGACCAATAACCTGGAGGAGAACATCCTCCAGACCAAGAAGCTGGGTGATGGCAAGACACGCATCTCGGTCGAGAACGTCGGCGGGCCGCTCGAGATCACCTGGCGCGAGAGGATCCGCACGGCACCGGTACTGGTGACCAAAGCCACCACCAGCGCCACGATCAACGGCCAAAAAATTGATTACGACACGAATCTCCGCGTGCAAAGTCGCGGCGCGCCGATTCGATCATTCGATGTTCGGCTGCCCGCCAATGCATTCCTGATGCCTGAGCCAACGCCCGGGGTGACGGTCGAGGTTGTTTCGAATTCACAGCGGACCGGAAGGCTGGTTCGCGTCACGCGTGAGGATGGCAAGGAAGAAGCAACGCTGGAAGTTCGGCTCAAAGCGTTTTCGATCGCCAGCGACAAAGTGCTTGCCGGTCAATCCGAATTGGCCGGCTTTGCCGTCGTCGATGCGGTCATCCAAACCGGAGAACTGGATTTGGCCGTTGTTGGTGACTGGACCGTTGATTGGTTTCCAGGGAGCTACGTGCGCCAGGTACCCGTCTCCGAGCCCAACCGCCTGCGGGGGACGGTGGCGAGCTTTGAATACGATAAGCAACCCTACTCATTAAAAGTCGAGGTTCGACCGCGCGAGTCACGAATTCGCGTCGCCCCGACCTATTCCCTGTACGTTGAACCGACCCAGATCCGCCTGGTTGGCAACCTTAAGTACAGTGCCAGCGGCGCGCGGATCCGTGAGATCCAGTTACAGGCTGCTGGCTGGCAGATCGACCGCGTGCTCCCGGCTGATCTGATCGCCCCTGCCATCTCGCTCACCGAGACCTCGCCGCTGTCCATTCCACTGGCGCCTAACGGGAAGCCGATCGCGGATGATTTTGAAATTCGCATCGAAGCGCACCAGCCGATTGCTCCGGACGACAAGTCATTTCACGTGGTCTTGCCGCGAACGGTCAACGGCGTTGCGTCGCCTGCCGCCGTGGTCGTTTACCCGGCCGACAATATCGACCTGCGGCTTCGCGGCGAAGAGATCAAAGGCTTGATTGCGGAATCGGCGCCACCGGGTTTGGAATTGTCGGCGACGCAGCAACCCCCGATCTACTACGTTGAAGAACCATCGGAAGCCGAAGCGGCGTTCGCGGGTGAGTTTGAAGTTCGCAGCCGGGTCGTTGCCGCCAACGTGGACAACACCCTCAAATTCAGCGCAGATTCGCTGGCGATCGAACAGCGATTTGACCTCGCCATCTCGTACGAACCTCTACGCCAAATTCGATTCAACCTACCTGAAGCGTTGGTTTCCAGCGACGAAATTCAGTTCTTCGAAGTCCTTACCGAAGGAGAAGCAGCGGCCAATGGCGGAGCGCGCGAGCGTTCGCTGCCCGTCCTCGGAATGATGCCAACCGAAGCAACCGGTGTTGCGGAGGTGACGGTCGACCTGCTGGAAGAGCGAATCAAGGACTGCTCGATCACCGCCCGATATTACCTGCCGTTCGTTCCCCATGCGACAGGTGAGGCCTTGCCGGTGCAACTGATCCGCGTGGCGGAGGAACCTGCAATCACGGTCGGCACCAGCAAGCTGCGTCTGCTGGCCACCGAAGAAGTCGAATTGGATCTGGTCGGCGACGACTGGGACGCCCTGATCGACGACCTGCTTGATGCGTCATCACGCGAGCAATTGTTTCAATCCAGCGGCGACGCGGCGGGCGTCAGCGTGCTTGCGAGGCTGGTGGAGACGCCGCAATTAGGTGCGACGGTACTGGAAAAATTCTGGCTGCAGTCCTTCCTGTCACGCGTGGTGCGGCAGGACCGGGCCAGTTTTCAGTTCAGGACCAACGCGGAACGAATTCAGGTGCGTTTGCCGGCCGGCGCCACGCTACTCGATGTCGCCGTTCAGGGGCTCAAATTGGCGGACGCCACGCCGTCGCCCGAGGGTCTCTTGGAGATCGAGCTCGACCCCTTGGTGGACCGCGATGCGTACACCGTCGAACTGTGGTACGTATTTTCCGCCAAAGACGTGCCGGTCGCCCGCTTGGCAGTCACGCCGCCAACATTGGTGGGCGTTCCGCACGCCAGGCGGATTTACTGGCAACTCGTCTTACCACGTCACGAGCATCTGGTGCTGCCCCCCACTTCATTGACCCCCGAATATGCCTGGAGGTGGAGCGCCTATCATTGGGGAAGGCAGTCCAATCGGCAGCAAGCCGATCTTGAGACCGCGCTGAACACATCGCGGCAGGAAAGCCCGCCAGCTGAAGCGGTCAACGAGTATCTTTTCACTTCGGTCGGACCGATTCTTCCCGTGGAATTCGTGACGGCCAGTCGAGCCAGCTTGACGCTTGTTTTCTCATTGACGGTGCTGACAACCGGTCTCTGTTTGATCTACTTTCGCTGGCCAAGGCACCCGGCGTCGCTGCTACTGCTGGGCGTACTGGTGGTGTCTGCAGGCTTCGCCTTTCCCGAACCGACCATCCTCTGTGCCCAAGCTGCCGTCTTGGGCATTGCCTTCGTCATTCTTGCGCAACTGCTGCATCGCAACGTATCTCGCCGGCGGAGTTTCGCAACACCCGGCGGCGGCAGCTCAATTTCCATGGTGGATTCCAAGGATGGTTTTGTCGTGCAGGTCGTTCCCGAAGGCAATTCGCACACCACCACGACGCTCGCCCCGGCAAGCTATCAAGTCCCCATTGTGGAATCCAAGCCATGATGCCCGGTCGACACTTGACGTGGTGGCATCTGGCGCTGGGATTCTGGCTGTTCGCTGGAACTCAGGTCGGAGCGCAGTCGGACGATGCCGCGCCCAAGAAAGAGCGGCGGCCGGTCTATGTCGTTCGCGAATACCTGTTGAACGAAATGGTCTCTTCGCGTGTGCAGGGCTACATGCCAATGCCCCGCGATACCTTCGAGGAAAAACTGAAGACACTCAAACGGGCCACCGCCAACGACGAGGCGGACGACGCACGGCTGATCTCAGGTATTTTTTATGCCAAGTACCAGGATCAGCAACTCGTCGAAGGACGTGCCGCATTGGAGGTCGTTAACAAGCAGCCCAACGAAACCACCTTGTCGCTGGCACCGTTCCGTCTGCCGATCAAGCAGTTGCGATGGTCCGACGCGGACGACCCCAACGTAACGGCAGGCAGCGGGGTCGCCAATTCCAATGTCGTCCTCGTCGATCGATCGTCTCGGTTGCTCTTTTCCTGGTCGCTTCAAGGCAACCGTTCTGCTTCCGCCGACGCCCCGACGCTTCCGGTTGCCGACGCGACGTTCGCGGTCACGTTGCCGCCAAGCTCGATTAACCAGCTCGTGGTCGATTTGCCCTCTGGCCTGGTTCCCGTCGTCACGCTGGGGGATGTGCATCAAGCCAATGATAGCCCTGTCGATCTCGCCGTCGTCCCCCAGGATGTCGACGAGGGCATGGAACGCTGGCTGGTGACGCTGGGTGGAACCCACGAGTTTACGCTACGAGTTGTAGCGCGGACGACCCATGAAGAATCGCCCGCCGGCACGCGCCTCCGACAGTCGACCATGTACCGCTTGACCAAGTCCGCGATCGAAGTGCACAGCGAGATTTCACTGTCGTTTTTGCAGGGCGAGCTGGGGAGTCTGGAATTGAGTACCGACCCCGGTGTCCGATTGGCCCGCGTGCGAATCGGCGAGCGGGAATTGGTCCCGGATCAGATCACGCGTGGCAGTCAACCGGGACACGTGGTGCTGAATTTCGACACGCCGATCAAAGGTGCGAAGCGGAAGCTGATCATCGATGCCCTTGCACCGCTGGTGCTCAACCAGCCAATGCAACTACCTTTACTGCAACCACTGGGTGTGGCCTGGGAACAGGCAACCGCCGTGTTGGAAGTCCCCGATTCGCTCGTATTGAAGAAGCTGACCTGCACTGACGCGATCCAAACCAGGGTCGAATCACGGACGGACTCCGGCGGCGGAGAACTTCATCATTTTCAGCTCTACAGTCCGGCGGCGAACTGTGAAGTCGTAATTGGACGGCCGCAAACCAAAACGATGGTCTCCAGCGGGACTGCGGTCTCGGTGAGCCCGACCACGATGACCGCCAATATCGTGGCTGATGTTCATGCCGTCGAAGGCGAGCTTTACGTGCTGGAGGCCATGATCGCCGCACCTTGGAAGGTCGAGTCAGTCGAATCGTCGCCTGCCGATGCATTGGACGGTACCCCTACCCGCCGGACGCGCGGCAGGCGAGTCCGGATGCAACTTCGGCAACCCGTCGTCGGCGACGAGAAGGTCCGTATTCTGATTCAGGCGAG
>JAUIHJ010000539.1 GCA_030432015.1 bacterium | reverse complement strand
GGCGACCGAAACGACCATGACCCGGTCGTCGCTCAGGCGAAGGTTGCTTGCATCACGCATACTCGGGCAAAAACCCCTTCCAATTCTCGTAGAGCATCTTGTGGATCACCTCCTCTGGCACTCTGGGAAATCTGGTGCCCGAGACAATGTCGTTGATCTTATGCTGCCCGGCGATGACCTGTGCCGCGGTCGCGGAGGGAAAGTCCGAGCCAAAAATCAGTTTATGCTCGACGCCGTATTCGATCGCCGACATGAACGCCTGGTAGTGCCGTAGCGGCCGGTAATGAAGCGCGGAGATGTTGGTGTAGAGATTGGGATGTTTGCGAATCAAGACCACGCATTCGTCTTCCCAGGGGTGCCCCATGTGGCTGATCACGATCCGCAAGTCGGGGCACGCGACCGCAATGTCTTCCAACTGAATTGGATTGGCATATTTGAGCGGTCCCGTGCGAACAAACGACGTCCCCTGGTGGATATTGACCGGGATGCCAAGCGACTCCGCCTTTTGAAACAGCGGCAAATGCCGCGGATCCTGGGGGTCCCAGTTCTGATAGATGGGCGAACATTTCAGCCCGCGCAGCCCGAGATGATTGAAATAGTGCTCTAATTGATCCACGCAATCCGCGTCGTTCGGGTCGACAGAACACCAGCCGATGAATTTCTCGGAGTGGTCCGCGACGAACTTGGCAATCAATTCCTGGTCGCAGTTGATCCCCGTGAACGGTGCCTTGATCCCAAACACGATCGCCTTGTCGACATCGGCGGTCGCCTCCAGGAGTTGTGCTGGCCGGGAATCGAACGCGTTCGCCTCCTGGCTGTCACTCCCTGCGAAATAGACGTCGTCCGAGAGTCTCATCTTGGCCCGCTTGGCCTCCCAGGCAAACCTCACAAATTCCTCGGACAGATGGTCCGGATACCACATCAGGTTGGTGTGCGTGTCAAATAACATCAACAGTTCATCCCGGTTGGGTGTTCTTGGATTGGTTGGTTAGCCTGTCGGTTGCGAGCAATGTCGCCTTACCTTTCTTCCTTCCGTTTTTTTGCCTCGCACATTCCATTGGCGAGACCCAATGGTTGTATTCAAATCGGACGATTCGGATTCACAGCCAGCCAACTCAGGGCGGCGGCAAAATAGAACGCGGCATGTAAGTAGATCACTGGATTCCACTCTCCACCAGCCGCGCGGATCTGATGGAACCAGTTTCCCAGCAGGGTTGGCAAGATGACCGCTGCCAGGCAGCCCGCCATATTCATGACCGCCATCACCACGGCGGTGCGGCGGCCACCAAGGTCGATGGTCGCGGCCCACGCCGCCGGCGCGCCGATTCCGGAGAACAACGCACCCAGCGCAATCACGACCGAAAGCTGAGTTGCCGAAGCGGTCCATGCCGAAGCCATCGTCAATAGCCCGCTGAGGGTCAAGCTGGCGATGGCCGTTCCAGTCCGACTTAACCACCGGCTCTTGGTCATGATCAGCAGTCCATCAATCACTAGACCACCAACCAGGCTCCCCACCACCACGGCAACCAGGGGCAGGCTATTGAGCAGGCCAGCCTGGGCTTTGCTCATCCCGTACGCATATTCAAGAAACGCAAAGAACCAGGTCACAAAGAAGGCGTAACCCGCCGAACGAAAAAAAGCCTGGGAGCAGATGCCCCACACACCCGGGTTGGTCAGCATGCGGGCGACGAGCGGCGCACTGCCGGCTGCTGATGGCTCAGTCTTGGCCGGCGGTGCCTGACCATGGCGCGGGTCGGTCGTGTGCGGGTCGTCGGTATTCTGGCTGGCGGTGATCAGGTCCAATTCAGCGCGGTTTACGCCCCGGTGTTGTGCCGGTGACGTGCGGAAGTAGGTATAGAAACCAATCGACCAGCCGATGCCGACGGTCGAATAGCTCGCAAAGATCATGCGCCAGCCATAGCCCTGGTCCAACAGTCGGCCGGTCAACCACAGCGCAAACGCACCGCCGACGGACATCGCCGCCGTTATCAAGGCGCTGCTACGCCCGTGGGATCGCACCGGAATCCAGTCCCGCACAATCTTCGCAGACACCGGCACGAGTCCTGCTTGAAAGGCGCCCAGTGAAAACCGTGAGGCCCATAGGATTTGAAATCCGGATCCGATTGCGGACCAGATATTGCACAAGGACCAGAGAATGCTCAGCATGGTAAACGCCAGTCGCGTTCCCCACCGGCTTCCCAACCAACCGCCGGGGATCTGGCAAAGCAGATACCCCAGCGCGAAGGCACTCATAAGTTGCCCCATCTGCGCATCGTCGAAGCCGAGATCTTGCTGAATCGACGTGTTGGCCGCCGAAATGCAATAGCGGGTCAGGTACGCGGTCGCAGAGGCAAAGGCCACGATCGCCAATACGAGCCAGCGAACAGCGGTTGGCGCGTTGGGTTGGCGTTGCGACCGATTGTGCATCACACGTCGCCTTTCCAGAGACTGTTCTTGGCGCGTCGCAGCACGCGCCAAGCCGCCTGGGCCCCCTCACGGTAGGAAGCACAAACGGCTTGATAGCCGCGAAACGCTGCCGGCGGTGGACGTTGCTTCGATCTTCCAGCCGATACCAGCGGCGCCGGGCGGGCTGGAAGGTATATTGAACGATCCTGGGGCCTGGATTTGCCGCGTCATGTTAAACAGCAGCTTCCACTGGAACAAGCTGGCGTGAAGTGTCGATCGCCTGCCCCGTACCGCGCCATTGCGAGGCTAACATGATCATTGATGTGCACAGTCACACGTGGCAATATCCGACACACTTCAACGATGACTTTCAGCTTCAGGCTCGACGTGCGCGGGCGGGAGTCGAAGTTGATCTGACGGTTCGATTTGACGAGTACATGGCGGCGGCGACACAGGTCGACCGGACGATTGTGTTTGGCGGCAAGGCACGGCTCAGCGGCCTGTGGGTCGACGATCAGTACGTGGCCAGCTACGTGGCGGAGCATCCCGAAAAGCTGATCGGTTTCCTGTCGCTCGACCCCACGCAAGGCGGCTGGCAGCAGGAAATGATCCATGGCCACCAGCAACTTGGTTTGCAGGGTATCAAACTGCTGTCGATGTACGCGGGTTTTCGGCCAGATGAAGAACGGTTGGACCCGCTGTGGTCGTACGCGACCCAGCATCGACTCCCGGTGCTGTTGCACACCGGCACGACGTTTGTCGCCCAGGCACCGCTCGAATGTACCCTGCCCCGCCATCTTGATCGCGTTGCCATCCGCTTCCCGGAGGTGAAGATTATCATGGCCCATCTGGGCCATCCTTATGAACACGAAACGGTCGCCGTCATACGCAAGCATCCGAACGTCTATTCTGATATCAGTGCTCTGCACTACCGCCCTTTTCAACTGTATCACAGCCTGATGCTGGTTCAGGAATACGGTGTCTGGCACAAGCTGCTGTTTGGCAGTGATTATCCATTCACGACGGTGGACGCATCCATTGACGGGCTGCGAGGATTGAATCGCCAGTTAGACGGAACGTCCCTGCCGCGATTGCAGTCCGATCAGATCGAGGCCTTGATCCAACGCGACAGCCTCTCAATACTGGGACTCGACGGTTAATACCATTCACGCCATGCCACTCCAGGATTCCGTAAGAGAACAACTCATGAAAGCACTTGTCAAACGCGAATCCGGACCAGGCCTTTCGTTGGAGGACGTTCCCGAGCCAAAAATCGGTATCAACGACGTTCTCATCAAGGTCGATCGAACCGGCATCTGCGGCACGGATGTCCATATTTACAAATGGGATGCCTGGGCCAAGGCAACGATTCCAGTCCCGATGGTGGTCGGGCACGAGTTTGTTGGAGAAATTATTGACGTCGGGTCCAACGTCTCGGACTTCCGGCCGGGGGAAATCGTCAGCGGCGAAGGCCATGTGGTTTGCGGACGTTGCCGGAACTGTCTCGCCGGCCGGCGGCATCTGTGCGCCGCCACGAAAGGAATCGGCGTCAATCGGCCTGGTGCATTTGCCGAGTATCTGTCCTTGCCGATGACCAATGTCTGGCACCACGACGCATCGATCGATCGCGACGTGGCGTCGATTTTCGACCCTTTTGGAAATGCCGTGCACACGGCCCTGTCGTTCCCGGTGCTTGGCGAAGACGTCTTGATCACCGGGGCGGGGCCCATTGGTTGCATGGCGGCAGCGGTCGTCAAGCATTCTGGGGCCCGCTACGTCGTCGTCACGGATGTGAATCCCTGGCGGCTTGAACTCGCGAAGCAGATGGGTGCCACACGCGTCGTGGACGTGCGATCGGAGAGCATTTCGGACGTCCAGCGCGAACTGGGGATGCTGGAAGGGTTCGACGTGGGGCTCGAAATGTCAGGCAATCCCGCGGCGTTCCGGGACATGATCGATCAGATGTGCCACGGTGGTAAGATCGCGATGCTCGGAATCCCGTCCGAGGAAATTGCCATTGATTGGAACAATGTCGTCTTCAACATGCTCACGATCAAGGGAATCTATGGCCGTGAGATGTACGAAACCTGGTACAAGATGACGGTCTTCATCCAAAGCGGGCTCGACCTCTCACCGGTTATTACCCACCGCTTCCATTACACCGAGTTTGAGCAGGGATTCGATGTCATGATGTCGGGGCAATCCGGCAAGGTGATTCTGAACTGGCAGTAACAACGACAACAAAAATTTCCCCGTCAACGTACGCGTCGCCACCAGGAAAAGGTTCGCCATGTTCTGCTTTCGCTTCACGTTGCTGAGATCTGCGAGTCTGCTGGTTGCGGCGCATGTCCTGGCAGGCGGCCCGCTCGCCGCCGATCCCGTCGTTCCTGTATTCAAAGACGGGGAAGCGCAGGTCGTCAAAGCGTTTTCCGACCCGGACTATTGGATTCGCCATGACCTGTGGGTGAAAACCGAGTTTGATTCCGATGGCGATGGCAAGCTTGATCGCATGCATGTCAGCGTGACACGACCGCGCCAGACGGAAAGCGAAGGGCTGAAGTTGCCCGTCATTTATGTCTCCAGTCCGTACTTTGCCGGTACGGCGGTGAAGGGGCGCGAATTTTTCTGGGATCCGCGCCACGAGTTGGGCGCTACGCCGCCCGGGAGGAAGCATGTGCCGGCCGTTAAGCGCAAGGGCATGCGCCCGATCATCTCTAAGTCGCACCTCAAGGATTGGGTCTCGCGGGGGTACATCGTTGTTCATTCTTCGTCGCCCGGAACGGGACTTTCGCAAGGGTGCCCCACGGTCGGCGGCGACAATGAATCGCTCGCTCCCAAGGCAGTCGTGGATTGGCTCTGCGGCCGGACGCCCGGTTTCACGACGCCCGATGGGGATCAGGCGGTACTCGCCGATTGGTGCACAGGCAAGGTCGGGATGACCGGCACATCGTACAACGGCACGATCCCGCTGGCCGCTGCCACGACGGGCGTTGACGGGTTGGAAGCGATCATCCCGATCGCACCCAACACCTCGTATTACCACTACTACCGTTCCAACGGCTTGATCCGTCATCCCTACGGGTATTTGGGAGAGGATATCGACTACCTGTACGACTATATTCATAGCGGAAGTGAGGCGAAGCGCGACTATTGCGATGCGCAGATTCGCGACCAGGAACTGGCGGCAAAGTTTGATCGGGAGAATGGCGACTACAACGAATTCTGGGCAGGTCGGGACTACCTGAACGATCTCCAGCCGTTGAAAGCGGCCGTGCTGATGGCTCATGCCTTTAACGACTGGAATGTCGTGCCCGAGCACAGCGTGAGAATTTATCAGGCACTCAAGCTGAAAGGCGTGCCCACGCAAGCGTTCTTCCATCAAGGTGGCCATGGTGGGCCGCCGCCGATGAAGCTGATGAATCGCTGGTTCACACGCTCCCTGCACGGCGTGA